>WGAR01000134.1 GCA_015494725.1 Thermodesulfobacteriaceae bacterium
AAACCATCCTTTCTGCGGCCCGCCGGCTGAAAACCTGGCCGGTAAGACGGCTCAAACTCTACTTCATGTTCGGTCTTCCCGGGGAAACCGAGGAGGATCTGAGGGCCATCCCCCAGCTGGCAGGGAAGATCCGGGAGCTTTCCGGAAAGGAGATCACCGTATCGCTCTCTCCCTTTGTACCCAAACCCTGGACCCCCTTTCAGTGGGCCCGCTTCGAGGATCCCGAAATTCTGAAAAAGAAAGCCCGTTTTCTGAAGCGACTCCTTTTGCGACAGGGAATAAAGGTGTCGTTAGAATCCATACGTATGGCCCGGCTTCAGGCCCTTCTCTCGCGCGGGAAGGAAGACCTGGCCCCTTTGCTCAAGGGACTGGCCCGGGGAGAACCCCTCTCCCGGCTCCTTAAGACCCCTCCGGCCTCCATCCGGCCCGTCTTTTCCGGATTTGAGCCCGGATCTCCGCTTCCCTGGGAGGAGGTGGTCCGCACCGGCCTGGACAGGGACTTTCTTTTCCAGGAATGGGAAAAGGCCCTTCAAGCCGAGGAAAGCCCGCCCTGTCCCTCCACCCGGAAATGCCGCCGGTGCGGGGCCTGTTTAACCCTTTATGGTTCGTCTTGAGGCCTGGATCTGAAGGAGCTGCTTGCGAAAGATATGCTGCACCAGACGATCCCGATCCTCCTCGGTAATCCACACGAACTTGAAGGCCGCTTCTTTCTCCTCCACCCGGACCACCTCACCGTAGCAGCGGAGGAATTCGTACTCCGGAAGAAGCCCCAGGTCCAGCTCGAAAAGATCTCCCACCGCGGGTAGAGGCTCAATAGGAAAACGAATCCCGGCCCCACTGATATTGGCCACCACCTCCCGGAATTCCTTCAGGGCCTCGCTTTTCACCTCCACCAGGAGTCGATCCAGCTTAAGGGCCAGAATCTCCAGGACTTCGGCCAGATCCCGGTTCTTCTCCCGCAATTTCTGGAGATGATAGCTAAGCTTGCGGGATTCCCGGGGGGTGCGCAGGGGATCGATCCAGGGTTCCTCTTCCCCGGTGCGATATTTGGCTATCCGTTGCGCAAACTCTTCCGGTGAGATCCTGCGATACCGGATGAGGATGCGGTCGTCTATCCGGACATGTTGCCGGGCCTCGGAGGAATTTTCGGGATTCATTTGACCTCCCTGGGAATTATTTCCTGGCCTATTTTTCCGGAAAAAGTTTCCCGATATTTTAAAAGGGGATTTTTCTTCTGTAAAAGGATGATTTCCACCCGCCGATTGGCCGCCCGATGCTGGGGAGTGTCGTTAGGATAAAGGGGACGCGAGGGGCCGTAGCCCACCGCCGCCACCTGTTCCGGCAAGACATAACCTTTCTTGAGCAGGTATTCCACCACCGCCACGGCCCGGGCCGCGGAAAGCTCCCAGTTGGAACGATAACGCCCCCCTCGGGGAGGAGTGTTATCGGTGTGTCCGGCCACGATGATCTCTCCGTCGAAAAGCTTGAATACATCCCCCAGGCTGTCCAGGATACGTTTGGCCTGAGGAGTAAGGGTGGCACTGCCCGGAGGAAAAATCAATTGATTATTAAGACGAAGAACCACCCGGTCTTCCAGGCTTTCGATCTGAATCTGCCCCTTGATCAGCTCCAGTTTAACCGCGGATTTTAAGCGTTCCAGCAGTTCCTCCACGGTAAACCGGGTCTCGAACTCCCGCGACACGATGTCCAGCCCCTTGGGGATCTCAAAGACCACCTCCTCCCGCTGCACCCCGAAGGCGTTGCGCAGGGAACCGGCCACCTCCTTAAACTTGGCCACATCCATCTCCGAAAAGGAGAGCAGAAGCACGAAGAAACACAGCAGAAGACTCATGAGATCGGAAAAGGTGGTCATCCATTTGGGGGCGCCGCTTTCGCACTGATTCTTCTCTTCCTCGGCCATCTCTTACTCCTCGGAACCGGAGGCCTTTCTCTTCTTGGGCGGAAGGAAGGTCTGGAGCACCTCCTCCAGGACCCGGGGATTGAGACCCTTCTGGATCCCCAGAACCCCTTCGATAATGACCTTTTTACCCAGTAATTCCTCTTCCGAGCGCAGGGAAAGCTTATCCGCTATGGGAAGGAAGATGAGGTTGGCCATCACCGCTCCGTAGAGGGTGGTGAGAAGGGCCACGGCCATGGCCGGACCGATGGTCTTGGGATCCTCCATGGAGGAGAGCATCTGCACCAGACCGATGAGGGTCCCGATCATCCCGAAGGCCGGAGCCGCATCCCCCATGGACTTAAACATGTTTATCCCTACTTCGTGCCGCTGGGCCGTAAGCTGCATCTCCTTGGAAAGGACCTCCTCGATGAAATCGGCCTCGTGTCCATCCACACAGAACATAATGGCCTTTTTGAGAAAAGGATCCTCTATGGGCTGTTTTTCCAGCTTAAGCAGCCCTTCTCTTCGAGCAATATTGGCCAGAGTGACGATTTCCTTGATGATCTCTTCCGGAGGCTTGACCTTGTAAAAAAAGGCCTTCATAGCCACGTTTATGGACCCCAGCACCTCGTTGAGGGAAAAGCGAATGAAGGTGGCGGCTATGGTACCCCCCACGGTAATCAGGATGGAGGGAATGTTGATATATATTCCTATCTGCCCCCCCACCACGATGGATCCGGTGAGGAGCACCATCCCCAGAATCAATCCTACTACCGTACCGAGGTCCATACTCCCTCCTTAATCGGCAGACTATTCCTTTTATCGGACGGATCGTTTAGAAGTTTATCACAGGAAGGGGAAAAATTTACTGGTCGGGGCGGGCGGATTTGAACCGCCGACCCCCTGCTCCCAAGGCAGGTGCGCTGCCAGACTGCGCTACGCCCCGTACGGAAAAATTTTACAACCCCTTCAGAAAATCGGGGAGCATCTCCCGGAGAGCCGCCAGGGCCCGCCCCCGGTGACTGAAACGGTTCTTGAATTCCGGCGAGATCTCCGCGGCGGTTTTCTGAAAATTGAACTCCACCGGCAAAAAGATCGGATCGTAACCGAAGCCCTGTTCCCCCCGGGGAGCCGTGGCGATCAGCCCCTCCCATACCCCTTCGGCCTTAAGCCATCTTCCCGAGGGATGATAGACGATGATCACACACCGGAAACGGGCAGTGCGATTCTCCCAGGGCACGTTCTTCATGCGCTCGAGCAACTCCCGAATGTTGTCTTCGTCCGAGGCCCCGGGCCCTGCGAATCTGGCCGACCGGACCCCCGGAGCCCCACCCAGAGCATCCACCTCCAGCCCGGAATCATCGGCCAGGGCCAGATGCCCGGTGGCCAGGGCCCAATGACGGGCCTTAAGAAAGGCATTGTCGAAAAAGGTGCTCCCCACTTCCTCCGGAGGGGAAATCTCCGGAAAATCCTGGGCGGTAAGGATCTTAAAGGGTAACCCCTCCAGAAGAGCCTTTAACTCCCGAATCTTCCCCTCATTACCCGTAGCCAGGACCAGAACCTTGCGTCTCATAGCAGGACCTCTTTCTGTAAGGATATTAAGGTGGAAATAGCCTGATCCGCCAAGCCTTTCATCTCCTCCAGTCTATCCCAGGGGAAAGGCCCCTTTTCTCCGCTCACCTGGATCTCCACCCATCCCCCGGATTCGGCCCGGACAAAATTGGCATCCACCTCGGCCACGGCATCCTCCTCGAAACAAAGATCCACCCGCACCTCACCTTCCACAATCCCGCAACTGATGGCCGCCACATACTCCCGGATCGGGTCCCGGGCAAGCACACCCTTTTCCAGAAGTTTTTTTACCGCCAATTTCAGGGCAATGAAAGCCCCGGTGATGGCGGCGGTGCGGGTTCCGCCGTCGGCCTGCAATACATCGCAATCCACCCAGAAGGTCCTCTCTCCCAGGGCCGAAAGATCCACCACCGCCCGCAGACTTCGCCCGATGAGTCGCTGAATCTCCTGCGAGCGCCCCTTGCGTCCGAAGGTCTCCCGGGGAGAACGGGTTTCGGTGGCCCGGGGAAGGAGGGCGTATTCGGCGGTAATCCATCCGCAACCGGTATCCTTGAGAAAAGGGGGCACCCTTTCCTCCACCGATACCGCACACAGGACTTTGGTATCCCCCAGCTCGAAAAGACAGGACCCCTCCGCGTACTTGAGAAAATCCTTCTCGATACGCACCGGACGAATCTGATGAGGAAGCCTTCCGTCAGGACGCATTTCTTTTTTCTGTAACAGAAACCGGTATTCGGTCAAGCTCCGGTTCCAGCCCCAGGGATCTTTCCAGGGAGATGGCCCGGGCCGGACAGGTATTCAGACAGTTCAAACAGCGAATACATTCCACAGAATTTAATTCCCGGGGAATCCTCAATTCCATGGGACATACATCTTCGCACAGACCACAGAGCACGCATTTTCTCTCCTCCCAGCGTAACCGAAAGAGCCCGATCCGGTTAAAGAATCCATAGATCAGGCCCAGGGGACAGAATAGCTTACAGAACAACCGGTGATAGAGGATCACCCCCAGGAGCACACCCACCAGGACGGTGAGCTTCCAGTAGAAGAGGAGCCCCACCAGGGTCCGCAGCCCGGGTTCGGTGAGGAGATTGGGAAGGGCCGCCTCCAAGGTCCCCGCCGGACAAAATATCCGGCAGAACCATACCTCTCCATAGCCGGTGGGACCGCGCAGGGCCAGGGGAAGAAAAAGGACCAGGATCAGAAGAAACCCCCATTTAAAGTATCGCAGCCCCCGGGGGAGAATTATCTTGGGACCCGGGAGTCGATACAGCCATTCCTGGAGGAAACCGAAGGGACAGATCCAGCCGCACACGAAACGCCCCAGGAGAAGTCCGTAAAGCAGGAGGGTGCCCAGGGCGTAGAGTCCGGCCTCCAGAGCCACCCGGGGCAGGGCCCGCAGGGAGGCCATTACGTGCTGAAGGATCCCCAGAGGACAGGCCATTACCGCCAGGGGGCAGGAGTAACAGTTCAGACCGGGAAAACAGAGATTTTTCCAACGCCCGGTGTAAATTCCTCCGTGGAGGAAAAAACCCAGATAGGAGTTGGCCCACACCGCGGATAGAAACTGAAAGAAAGGACGCCGTTTCATTGAAGACCTATGCAGGAGAGACAGAGGGTAGCCGCCCGAAAATGGACGAACTTAAACCCCTGGAGCACGATCCCGCTTCCCAGCATCGCCGCCGCCACCCACCACAGATAAAAGGGTATTCTCTTTAACCTAGACACTTTTCCAGATAAGAAGCCAGTTCGTCGGCCAGGGTTTCGATCAATTGCTGATCCTCCCCTTCCACCATCACCCGATATTTGGGTTCGGTGCCGGAGGGACGCACCAGGACCCGCCCCTTGTCGCCCAGGATCTCCCGGGCCCGACGCATTCGCTCCGAAAAGCCTTCTATCTCCTCCGGAGGCCTCTTTTCCCTCACCCGGACACTCCTGATTACCTGGGGGACCCGATCAAAAAGGTTCAGGATCTCCGAGGCGGGCTCTTCCTTCTGCCGCATGACCGCCAGCACCCGCAGAGCGGTAAGGATGCCGTCCCCGGTGGTACTCTGGTCGAGGAAGACGATGTGTCCGGATTGTTCTCCCCCCAGGCGGAGCCCTTCCTCGCGCATCTTTTCCACCACGTACCGATCCCCTACCTGGGTACGGATTACCTCAATACCCTCGGCCTTCAGGAAACGCTCCAGCCCCAGATTGCTCATCACCGTGACCGCTACCGCATTTCCCCAGAGTTCGCCCCGTTGTTTCAGGTCCCGGGCCAGATAGGCCAGGAGATGGTCGCCGTCGAGGATCCTTCCCTTTTCGTCCACCATCACCAGCCGATCCCCGTCTCCGTCGAAGGCCAACCCCACTTCGGCACCCTCCTCCAGCACCTTCTTCTGGAGGGCCTGGGGATAAAGGGCTCCGCATTCCTGATTGATATTCAAACCGTCCGGGGAACAGCCCAGGCGGATCACCCGGGCCCCGAGTTCTTCCAGGATCTCCGGCGCCACCCGATAGGTGGCCCCGTGGGCACAATCCACCACTATCCGCATACCCTCCAGATCCATCTTTTCCGGAAAGGCCCGTTTGAGATAGACCATATACCGGCCCCGGGCGTCCTCGATGCGGTAGGCCCTGCCGATGCCCTCTCCCCGGGAGCGGGCCTGGTCCAGAACGGAGGAATTCAGGAGCTCCTCGATACGCTCCTCCTGCTCGTCGGGAAGCTTGAATCCGTCGGCGGCAAAGATCTTGATTCCGTTATCATAAAAAGGATTGTGCGAGGCGGAGATCATCACCCCGGCTTCGGCCCGGAGATCACGGGTAAGGAAAGCCACCGCCGGCGTGGGCAAAGGCCCCACCAGCCAGGCCTCGGCTCCCATGGAAAGGACCCCGGAAGCCAGGGCCATTTCCAGCATGTAGCCGGAAAGACGGGTATCCTTGCCGATGATGATCCGGCGATGACGCCCCTGATTCCGGAAAAGATACCCCACCGCCATGCCCACCCGGAGGGCCACCTCCGGGGTCATGGGATACTGATTGGCCTCGCCGCGAATACCGTCGGTGCCGAAAAGCTTCACCCTCCCCTCCGAAGATAGACTTGTACCTGCACCTTATCAGGACTTATATGCATGACTCCTTCGGGAATTTCAAGGGGTACCCGCACCTCAAAGGACTCCTTCCGGTGGGAAAGATCTATGGGGTAGGTGGAAAGGGCCTGAAGACGGGCCAGCACGCTGCGAGCCCCCTTTACCCTTACACTGGGAGGTGAAACCCTCACCCGGTCGAGCA
This sequence comes from Thermodesulfobacteriaceae bacterium, assembly GCA_015494725.1. GTDB lineage: Bacteria > Desulfobacterota > Thermodesulfobacteria > Thermodesulfobacteriales > Thermodesulfobacteriaceae > Thermosulfurimonas_A. The sequence continues at coordinate 6,746 of WGAR01000134.1, forward strand.
CATACCCCTTTTCCGGCTGTCCCTGAAACTGGGGTACCACCTTGATCCACTTGATTACCACCCGATCCAAAAGGACTTCCACCCGGGAAGGTTGCACCTCCTCCACCTGAAGTCCGGAGGGAAGAGGAACCTGATCCGGGGTAAGCCTGATCACCTGAAGCCCCGGTCGCAGATGGGAAAGGTCGAGAACGATGATTCGTGGGCGATCGGGAAGGGCCCGGAAGAGACTGCGGGGCCCGATCACCTTCACCTTCACCGTGGAGGGCTCGCACCGCAGGAGCACCGTGCGTGGGGGAAGGTCGCGACAGATGATCCGGGCGGGGATTTCCCGGGAAACCTTATCCTGGAGGGCCACAAAGAACCAGAGCAGGGTGGCAAAAAATACGGCGGTGAGCTTGAGAAAGAAATCCTCGTACTTCTTAAAAAGCCTCATTTGAAGATCTTCCTCCTCCACCAGGGTTCCACGGAATGGAACCCCAGCAATTCGGAAAGCATCCGGCGCAGGGTGGCCGGGGAGATCTCACGGGTAATTTTACCCCCTACGGCCAGGGACACCGCCCCGGTCTCCTCGGAGACCACCACCGAGACGGCATCCGTGACCTCGGTGATGCCTATGGCCGCCCGATGGCGTGTGCCCAGACCGCGCCCCACCATGGGGTTGGTGGAAAGGGGAAGGATCACCCCTGCCGCCACGACCTTGTTCTCGCGGATGATCACCGCTCCATCGTGGAGGGGAGAAAAGGGATGAAAGATACTCAGGAGAAGATCCCGGCTTACCCGGGCTTCCAGAGGGGTTCCGGATTCCACAAACTCGTTGAGACCGGTCTCCCGTTCGAAAACGATCAGGGCCCCGATCTTCTTCTCGGCCATGGTGGCTACCGCCTTAACCACCTCCTCGATCACCTGAGAATACTCGGTCTGGACCTTGACAAAGGGGGAACGCCCCATGTGCATGAGGGCCCGGCGGATGTCTTCCTGAAAGATGATCACCACCACCAGAAAGATGGAGGACATGAAGGTCCCCAGCAACCAGTGCAGGGTGAGGAGCTGGAGGTGTTCGGCCACAAAATACATGACCACGATCACCGCCAGCCCGGCCACCATCTGGACGGCCCGGGTCCCCCGAATGAGGAGCAGGAGACGGTAAAAAAGATAGGACACAATGGAAATATCCAGCAGATCCTGCCAGCGCAAAAATTTCCAAAAGGGCCAGAGATGCATGAAAAACCAACCTTACCTGAGATATTCGATTACCCTGAGGGCCTCCCGACACCAGGCCACATTGTGGACCCGCACCAGGTCCACCCCGGCCAGGGCCAGATATACCACCACCGCCACGGTCCCCAGATCCCGTTCCCGGGGCTCCTTCTTGAGGATCTCCCCCAGAAAGGCCTTGCGCGAGGGACCGTAAAGTAAAGGATATCCCAGTTCTCGAAAAAACGACACCGCTTTCAGAAGCTCCAGATTGTGCGCAAAGGTCTTGCCGAACCCTATACCCGGATCCAGAATGATGGCCTCCCGCGGAACCCCCAGCGCATGAACCTTCTCCGCCCTTTCCCGAAGAAAATCCCGAATCTCTCCCCGTAGATCCTCATAGCGAGGGTCAAGTTGCATGGTCTGAGGGGTGCCTTTCATGTGCATGAGCACCACCGGGGGGCGGTGGCGCCGAATCACCTCGGCCATCCGCGGATCAAAACGCAGGGCACTCACGTCGTTTATTATGTCGGCCCCGGCGGAAAGGGCCTCCTCCGCCACCCGGGCCTTATACGTATCCACGGAAATGGGGATCTCGGGAAACCTGCGACGCACCGCTTCGATCACCGGAATCACCCGCCGGAGTTCCTCCTCCTCGGGCACCGGTTGAGCAAAGGGACGGGTGGATTCCCCCCCTATATCCAGGATGTCGGCTCCGTCCTCGATCAAACGTTCGGCCTGCCGCAGGGCGGCCTCGGGCTTAACGTAATACCCCCCGTCGGAAAAAGAGTCCGGCGTTACATTGAGGATACCCATAATGTAAGTCTTCTTGCCCCAGGAAAAATCCCTGCCTCTAATCCTCATCGATCCTGATATCCCCGAGGGGCTCAACATCCCGAAGGAGTTCCTTGAGGGTCTCTCCGTCGATGGTCTCTTCCTCGAGAAGGGCTTCGGCCAGAAGATGGAGATATTTAATATAGCGGGCCAGGATTTCGCAATCCTTGGTGTAACAGCGATGGATAATCCGGCGAATTTCCTCGTCGATCTCCTGCGCGGTCTTTTCGCTATAAGCCCGTATATCCGCCGGATTACGGTTTACATAGCCGGGCTCACGTTGGGGGAAGACCAGGGGCCCCAGACGTTTGCTCATCCCCCATTCGCAAACCATCTTCCGGGCGATCTCCGTAGCCTTCTCCAGGTCGTCCCCGGCCCCGGTGGAGGCCTCCCCGAAAACATACTCTTCGGCCACCCGGCCTCCCAGAAGGGTCATGATCCGTTTCAGGAGGTATTCCCTGGAATATACATGGCGTTCGTCCACCGGCAGCTGCTGCACTACCCCCAGGGTGTGGGAGCGGGGAATGATGGAGATCTTGTAAATGGGGTCCATACCCGGCAGGAGATAGGCGATGAGGGCATGCCCCGCCTCGTGATAGGCGGCCAGTTGTTTCTCCTCCTCGCTGATGATGATCCCTTTGCGCTCCCGGCCGAGGAGGATCTTGTCCTTGGCCTTTTCTATATCCTCCAGATCTACCCGTTCCTTTCCGGATCGGGCGGCCAGAATGGCGGCCTCATTCAGGAGGTTGGCCAGATCCGCTCCGGTAAATCCGGGCGTGCTTTTGGCCAATCGGGTCAGATCTACGTCCTCGGCCAGCTGGATCTTGCGGGCATGGACCCGGAGAATGGCCTCCCGCCCCTTGAGATCCGGAGGCGGAACGGTGATCCGACGATCGAAACGACCGGGACGCAGGAGGGCCGGATCCAATATGTCCGGACGATTGGTAGCTGCCACCACGATGATCCCTTCCTGGGAATCGAAACCGTCCATCTCCACCAGAAGCTGATTGAGGGTCTGCTCTCTTTCCTCGTGCCCCCCACCAGCTCCGGCCACCCGGTGACGCCCCACCGCGTCGATCTCGTCGATGAAGATGATACAGGGGCTATGTTTCTTGGCCTGGGCAAAGAGATCCCTTACCCGCGCCGCCCCCACCCCCACGAACATCTCCACAAAGTCCGAACCGCTAATGCTGAAAAAGGGCACCCCGGCCTCTCCGGCTATGGCCTTGGCCAGCAGAGTCTTTCCCGTACCCGGGGGCCCCATGAGAAGCACGCCCTTGGGCATTCTACCCCCCAGGCGAATAAACTTCTGGGGATCCCTCAAAAACTCCACGATCTCCCACAATTCCTCCTTGACCTCCTCGATGTCCCCCACGTCCTTGAAACGCACCTCCACCTCTTCCGGCCGAATAAAGCGGGCCCGGGCCCGAACGAAGGAAAAGAACTGGGAGGGCACCGAGGCCGGCTTGAGATTGAGGACCAGACTCAGGAGGATAAAGACCGCCACCCCTCCCAGAAAGACCCAGGCCCAGGAAGGGATCAGCCCCGGATTTTCCACATAGATCTTGACCAGGTATCTCCTGAGGAAGGGGATCAGCTCCGAATCCTGAGGGACATAAACCCGGTAACGCTGCCCCCCGGAGGTTATGGCCTCAAGCCGGTGACCCTTGAGATAGACCTCGGTAATGTGTCCGGCCCGGACCTCGTCGAGAAAGGTGTTATAGCTGAGTTCCGGCCGCCCGGAAGGAAAAAAGAAAAAGATGGCCAGGAAGAACAGGACAACCAGACTGGCTATGCATAAACTCTGCCAAATTCCTTTCAGCTTTTACTCCTCAATATTTTTTATATTTTATACCCTCTTTCCAACTTCAGGCAAAGGGCCTCCTCCTGCGGGGAGGGCCTCCAGTCGGGATGGACGTAGTATTCGGGAATGGCGATGATCTTCCCGTCCTTTTCCACCAGGGGCCAGAGATCCCTCTCCCAGACCGTAAGACCCTTTTCCCGGAGCAATTTCTTGATCTTTTTGTGCCCCAGCCCCGGAATCAGGACCCGATCTCCGGGGCGACGGCTGCGTACGATAAAGGGGAAGTCCTTCTTGAGACGGAGCCCTTCCGGGCAGGTAGGGGATGATTCCACGCGGAGATACCATCCTCCGGGCAGGGGATATCTTCCCGGGCCCTGAACCTTAAGCACAAAAGGACTGATAGCGGGCTGGGGCCCGGAAAGGATCCTTATCCTCCCCGGGGCCCTCAGGGCCATGAAACCTCCGGGCAGAGGAACCGGGCCCCGGGCCCGGCCTCTAAAGAGCTGCTCCAGGGCCTGAAGATGCCCCTGCCGGATCCGGAGAAGGGGGACCCCCGCCTCCTTCAGGGCTATCCAGTAGATACGACGACGCAGGGCCTCCGGAAGCTCTCTCAATACCGGGACGGACAGTTCCCCCGTCTCCAGGAGGGCCCGGTCATAGGCCCTGCGAGCCAGGTCCCCGATCAGTTCCTCTTCTTCCGCCAGGATGAGGGCAGTGCGTTTCAGATTCTCCCGCACCCGGGGATGAAAATGCCGCTCAAGAAAGGGTAAAAGCAGGTGTCGCACCCGGTTGCGCCAGAATCGAGGGTCCTGGTTGCTTTCGTCTTCCACCCATCGTAGCCCTCTCTGCCGGGCAAAGGCCTCTATCTCCGCCCGGGTCACCAGAAGAAGGGGACGCACCACCACCTCTTCCCTCTTCACCGGAATACCGGCCAGCCCCCGACGTCCGGCCCCGCGAATGAACTTGAGTAATACTTCCTCGGCCAGATCGTCGGCATGGTGAGCCAGGGCCACCTTCTGAAGGTCCAGCCTGCGCCTTAGAGATTCAAAAAAACGATAACGCAATTCCCTCCCGGCCATCTCCAGACTGATCTTCTCCCGGCGAGCGTACTCCCGCACCAGACCCACCCCGTAAATAAAAGGCAACCCCCTTCGCCGGGCCTCCTGCCGCACCCACAGGGCCTCTTCCAGAGAACTCTTTCTCAAACGGTGATCGTAATGGGCTACCCACAGGGAAAGCCCGTATTCGCGCTGCAAGAGATGGAGGACCTCCAGCAAGACCATGGAGTCCACCCCTCCGGAGACCGCCACCAGCACCCGGTCTCCGGGACGGAAAAGGGCGTACCTTTCGATGGTCTGCCGAACCTTTCTAAGTAGCGAGGATCTCAAGAAGTTGTTTGGCCTCTCCGCTATGTCTTCGGTAAGCCTCCTTGGCCAGGGCCAGAAGCTTCCCGCTTACCTCCTTCCATCGAGGAAGTCCCTTGAGATCCACAAAACGACCCTGAGGGGAAGGGACCCTGGCGAAACGTAATTGTTCCTCAAGCCCCTCCCGGGAACCGCCTTCTATGGATACCGCCATCTCCGAAGGGGTACCGCCCTCCAGGGAGGAAAAGAAGGCGAAGATGCTCCCCAGGTCGTACTCCCGATGGAATTCCTCGATGTCCTCGTTGATTCTCCTGGCCCAGTGTTCCAGGAAGCTTAGCTTTCTCTGGTAAAGGGGAAGTTTCTCCCAGAGCCTTTTATAGGTGTCCTCAAAGAGGCGCAGAAATTTACCTTTGGAGGTGAAACCCCGGGAACGCAACTTCCGAAACAGACGCTTTCGAATGGTGGGAGAGGAAAGGATATACTCGTCATAGTAGGGCTTGAGATGGAGCCCGGTAATCTCTTCGAAACGCTCCAGAAGATCCGGATCCTTGAGAAGGACCATGAGACGCAGGAGTTCGCGAAGGATCTTTTCCTCTTCCCGTTCAAAGTTTTTTAGGGCTTCCTGATATTCCTCAATCTCCTCCTCTATCACCTTGCGGTGGGTAAAATAACGTTCCGCGATCTCCCGCTTTACCTCCAGGGAGAGGCTTTCGGCCAGATCCTCAAAACCGTTGTTCATGACTCCACCTTGACTCCGGGGATTCGAACCTCGAAGATGGTTCCCCCCTCCGGGCCGGAAAAATATTTAAGCTCACCCTTTAGATTTTCCACTATCCTATAGACCACCGCAAGTCCGAGACCCGTTCCCCGGGCTTTGGTGGTAAAGAAGGGATCGAAGAGGCGGGAACGGACCTCTTCGGGAATGCCCGGTCCGGAGTCCTCCACCCGAAAAACAAAAAAGTGGTCCTCGAAAAAGCCCTTCACCTTCACCCGGGGAGAAGGACTTTCCAGGGCCGCCTCCACCGCATTGCGCAGAAGGTTCTCCCAGATCTGGCGCCACTGTTCCCGGTTGGCCCGCACCCTTCCGGGGGGAAGATCCTGCTCCAGACGAATTCGGGAAAAGAAAGCCGGATCCGCCCTAAGGATCTCCTCCATGAGCTCGCGGGGGGCGAAGATCTCGGTCTCGCCCCGCTCCGGTCGGGCGAAAAAGAGGAAGTTGGTCACCAGCCGGTTCAAACGCTCGCTTTCCCGGGATATAACCTCCAGAATCGGGGCCAGATCCGGCGGATTTCCCAGGCGTTCCCTCAAAAACTCGATCCCCCCGCTTATAGTGGCCAGAGGATTCTTGATCTCGTGGATAAGACCCGCAGCCATACTGCCCAGGGAAGCCAGTCGCTGGGCCTCCTGCAGCTTTTCCTCCTTTTCCCGGACCTCGGTAATGTCCTGAAAAAGGAATCCCCAGCCCAGGATCTCCCTGTTCCTGCGGATGGGAAAAAGGGAATATCCCAGGATGGTCCCTCCCAGACGCATCTCGCCCCGGGAGGAGTTGGGGTGTATTTCCGAGGCCACCACCCGGGAAAGAGGGATTCCCTTCTCCAGCCCGGGAAGGATCTCCCGGGCCCTGGGATTCCAGGAAAGGATACGCATATTCCGGTCCAGGAAGACCAGCCCGGCGGAAAGGGAATCCAGGAGATTCTGACGGATGTCCTCCTGACGGATCAATTCCGAACGCAGGGAGGAAAGCTTGAGGGCCAGAAAACCGGTAACCCCCAGGGCCCCCACATAGGCGAAAAACTGTAGCCAGTGCCGAAGGCCCAGGTGTTCCGAACGAAAGAAAAAATAAAACAGTCCGAACAGGGCCACCAGAGAGGTGAGGTCGGTGCGCAGCCGGTTCCCGGAAAAGGCCGTCTCCAGGGAGGGCAAAAAGATAAAGAAGATGAAAGGGCTTTCGGCTCCCCCGGTGAGCCCGATCAGCCCCAGAATGAAAGCGAAATCCAGGGCCCTTCCGAGCCAGAAAAATACGGCCTCGCGCAGATAGCGGGCCCCGAAGAAAAAAAGAAGACCCTGGAGCACCAGATAAACCCCTGCGCCCGGAATCAGATAAAACCGATATTCCGGTGGCAGGAAGAAGAGAGAGACCAGGACCAGGAAAATCCTTACCCCCAAAGGGAAACCTCTCATGCGTCTTCCGTTTTACTCCAGCTGGTATTTTTGCAGGCGATAACGAAAGGACCTGGGGGAGAGTTTGAGGAGCCGGGCGGCCTCTTCCTTGCGCCCTCCGGTTCGCTCCAGGGCCTGACGCAACAGACCCTTTTCCACCCGGGCCAGGAAGGCCTCCAGGTCCAGCCCCTCGGGGGGAAGCTCCACGGAAAAATCCTCACTTTTTCTCCGACCCGGACGAAGGGTCAGGGTCTCGGGAAGAATAAGGGGACCGGACTCCAGGGCCACCGAACGCTCGATGATGTTCTCCAGCTCCCGCACGTTTCCCGGAAAATCATACTCCATGAGGGCCCTGAGGGCATAATCCGAGATCCCCAGCCCGGACTTTCCCATCTTTTGGGAATACTTTTCCAGGAAGTGTTGTACCAGCAGGGGAATATCCTCCCTTCTTTCCCGAAGGGGCGGAAGATGGACCGAAAGTACATTCAGACGGAAATAAAGATCCTCGCGAAAACGCCCCTCCCGCACCTCCTCCTCCAGATCCCGGTTGGTGGCGGAAATGATCCGTACATCCACCTGAACTTCCTGGGAACTTCCCAGAGGAGTGAAGGTCTTGTATTCCACCACCCGAAGCAATTTTACCTGAAGGTCCGGAGGAAGATCTCCGATTTCATCCAGAAAGATGGTGCCGCCATGGGCCCGGGCGAAAAGCCCGGGTTTGTCGCATTTGGCCCCGGTGAAGGCCCCGGCCTTATAACCGAAAAGTTCCGATTCCAGGAGGGTGGCCGGAATGCCGGCACAGTTCACCACCACAAAGGGCTTGTCCTTCCTGGGGGAGAGGCGATGGATGGCCCGGGCCACCAGTTCCTTTCCGGTCCCGGATTCGCCGGTGATGAGGACATTGCTTTCGGCCCTGGCAATCTTGGGGAGAAGGGAGAAAAGACGACGCATGGCCGGACTGCGCCCGATAATCCCCATAAACTCTCCGCTGATTTCTTCCCGGGGGGGCGAACTTTTTAGGGCCTCCTTGAGCTTCCGGCGTAGATCCTCCAGACGAAAGGGTTTGGGAAGATAATCGTAGGCCCCCTCTTTCTTGGCTTTGACCGCGGAATCCAGGGAAGCATAGGCGGTGATCACGATTACCGGGGTCTCGTTACCCTGACGACGCAGGTGTTCCAGGAATTCCAGCCCTCCCATCTCAGGCATGCGCAGATCGAGCAGGATCAGGTCTGGATTCACCTCCTCCAGACGGGAAAGGGCCTCTTTTCCGTCCCGGGCCAGGGAGACCCGATAGCCCTCCCTTTCCAGGAAAAGCCTCAGAAACTCCCGAAAACCGGGATCGTCATCCACAATGAGGATGGAGGGACTTTTCGAGGCCATCAGGATCTATTATAAGCAAATTAACCATGCCCGACGACCTTTTTTATATGCGGGAAGCCCTGCGGGAGGGACGCCGGGGGCTGGGGAGGACCAGCCCCAACCCCCCGGTGGGAGCGGTGGTGGTGGATCCCCGGAGCGGAAGGATCCTGGCCCGGGGGTATCATCGGCGGGCCGGGGAACCCCATGCCGAGGCCCTGGCCCTGGCCCGGGCCGGAGAAAAGGCCCGGGGAGCCACCCTCTACGTAACCCTCGAACCCTGTCACCATCACGGCCGCACTCCTCCCTGCACCCAGGCCATTATCCGGTCCGGCGTGCGCAGAGTGGTGGTAGGGACCCGGGATCCCAATCCCCGGGCCCGGGGAGGGGTGGAGTTCCTCCGGGAAAGGGGGCTGGAGGTAGTCTGCGGAGTCCTGGAACGGGAGTGCCGCTATCTGACCCGGTTCTTTCTGAGGCGGATGGTATCCGATCGGCCCTGGGTGATCCTCAAGGTCGCGGCCAGCCTGGACGGACGCATCGCCACCCGCACCGGAGATTCCCGCTGGATCACCGGAGAGGAGGCCCGACGGGAGGGGCACCGTCTGAGAAACATCTGCGACGCCATCCTGGTAGGGAAAAACACCGTGAGGGCGGACGATCCCCTGCTTACCTGCCGGCTTCCCCGGGGACGGAACCCCATAAGGATCGTACTGGACACCCGGCTCTCCCTCTCCCCGGATTTTCAGATCTTTCGCACCGCCCGCGAGGTTCCCACCTGGCTGATCTGCGGCGATTCCGCCCCCCGGGATCGGGAGGAAATCTTCCGCCGGACCGGAACCGAGGTCATCCGGGTGAGGGAAAAAGCCGGACGGGTGGATATTCCCTCCCTGTTGCGGGAACTTTCCCGGCGGGAAATCCTTTCCCTGCTGGTGGAAGGAGGAGGAGAGATCCACGGTAGTTTCCTTGAGGTCGGGGTGGTGGACGAGGTCTTCTTTTTCCTGGGGCCGGTGATCATCGGAGGAAAGGAGGCCCCTTGCGCGGTAGCAGGCCGGGGAGCGGAAACACTATCCCAGGCCCTGTGGCTTTCGGACTTAAGGGTCCGGCACCTGGGGGATTCCCTTCTCCTTCACGGGCTCTCCCCGGAGGGCCGAAGGCTTCTTGAGAGCACCTTCTGAACCCGAACCCGCAATTCCTCCACCGGAACCTCGGAGGAAAAGACCCGGTGGGCCCGCCTTTCCTTTTCGGCCAGGGGCAGTTGCAGACGGAGTAAACCCCGAACGAGTTCCTCATCCCGGAGTCGTTCCCGCAGACGCCGCCGCTGAATCTCCTCGGAGCAGGTCACCACCCAGATCTCATCAAAGAGATCCTCCCAGCCCGCCTCAAAAAGGAGCGGGATCTCGGCAAAGACGGGCCCGGCCCCCCGGTGTTTCTCCATGAAGGTCATAAGATCCCTGCGCACCAGGGGATGAAGAAGCCCCTCCATCCGGGCTCGAAAGGCCGGGTCCTGCAGGAGTCTGCGCAGAAGGATACGGCGATCCAGGGTCCCGTCTTCGCGCAGGGCTTCCGGGCACAGGGATCTCACCGCCGCATAGGCCTGCCCCCCGGGAGCCAGATAGGCGCGAACCCTCTCGTCGGCAGAAAAAACCGGATACCCCAGCTCCCGGAGGATTTCAAGAAGGGTGGTCTTACCGGTGGCCGGACCCCCGGTTATTCCGATGCGAAGATCCTTTTTCGGCACCACGTAGTTCCTCCAGCAATTCCTCGAAGTCCCGGGGAAGCGGGGCCTCGAAGAAGAGTTTTTCTCCGGTAAGGGGGTGCTCAAAGCCCAGGCGCCAGGCATGGAGCATCTGACGCCCGGCCCGGGGACCGGTGGGACGCCGCCCTCCGTAGAGGGGATCCCCCACCACCGGATGACCGAGATAGGAAAGATGGACCCTGATCTGATGGGTTCGACCGGTGAGGGGGCGCACCTCCAGGAGAGAGGCCCGCCGGAAGACCTCCCGCACCCGAAAGAAGGTCTCCGCCTCCCGGCCCCGAGGTGCCCCGGCAAGCATCCGCTGGCGATGAACCGGGTGTCTTCCTATGGGGACCTTTATCCTTCCGGAGGGAGGTTCCGGCACCCCGTGCACCAGGGCCAGATACCATTTCTCTACTCTGCGGCTCTGGAAAAGGGATACCAGATGCAGATGAGCCGCGTCGCTCTTGGCCACCACCATGAGACCGGAGGTATCCTTGTCCAGCCGATGAACGATTCCGGGACGTAATTTTCCTCCCACCCCGGAGAGCCCGGAGAGCCGGGCCAGAAGACCGTGCACCAGAGTACCCCGGGGATGCCCCGCGGCCGGATGGACCACCACCCCCGGGGGTTTTACAATCACCGCCAGATGGGCGTCCTCGTAAAGGATCTCCAGGGGCACCTCCTCCGGCTCCAGCCGGGGCTCCTCCGGAGGCGGAACCCGGACCAGAAATTCCTCCCCGGCCTTTACCCGCCGGGAGGGTTTGAGGGGAGCGGTGCTTCCGGAAGGGATAACCCGGCCCTCCCGGATCAGTTTCTGAAGCCTGGAACGGGTAAGGTCCGGCAGACGGGAAAGCAGAAAGACATCCAGTCGTTCCCCGGCCTCGGAGGGCTCCACCCGAACCCGATAAACTCGTTCCTCCCCGTTCATGGATCTCCGAGGGATCAGGACTTAGCGGCCGAGGGGCATAGATCCCGTACCGGACATTCCGAACAGCGGGGGCGACGGGAGGTACAGATCTTGCGGCCATGGGCCTGAAAGACATAGGGAATAACCGCCCAATCCTCCCGCGGGATCAGCCGCATGAGATCCCTTTCGATGCGATCGGGGTCCTTTTCCCGGGTAAGACCCAATCGCTGACTCACCCGGCGCACATGGGTATCCACCGGGATTCCCTCCACTATGCCGTAGGCATTGGCCAGCACGATATTGGCGGTCTTGCGGGCCACCCCGGGCAGTTCGAGCAGGGCCTCCATGCTCCGCGGGACCTCTCCCCCGTATTTTTCCACCAGGAGGCGACAGGCCTCCTGGATATACCGGGCCTTCTGCCGGAAAAAGCCGGTGGATTTGATATCCTGGGCCAGCTCCTCGAGGTCGGCCTGGGCAAAGGCCCGGGCATCCGGATACTTGCGGAAAAGTTCCTCCGTGACCTGATTCACCCGTTCATCGGTGCACTGGGCGGAAAGAATGGTGGCAATAAGGAGCTGTAAGGGGTTCTCGAAGCGCAGGGCGATCTTGGCCCCGGGATAGGCCTTCTTGAGACGTTCCAGGATCTCGCGCTCACGCTCCATGGGATAAGACCTCCTCCAGGTATTGATAGAGCCTCTCCGAAAAACCCTCCGGGGAGGGCAGCTCCAGCCGGGAGAATTCTCCGGGATAGGCCCTTTCCGCAAGATCCCGGGCCCGGTTTACCAGCCGGGAGGAAAGGGTGGGTTTGAGCCCCTCGGCCGCGAGAAAGAAAAAGAGCAGGCGCCGGAAGAGGTGTTCATCATAGGGGGGAAGGCCCTTGCCGGCGGAGAGACGATCCTCCAGATCGTAACAGAGGTGCTTGAGCTGATCCAGAAGGGGAATCCGCACCTGGGAACGGACCTGTTCCTCCAGATGACAGTACTCCAGGGCGATGCGACCGTATTCGGCGGGATGATAATCCCGCAGGAGGAGGTGTTCGCGGAACCATTCCGCAAAGCGGGTCCGGAGATAATCCACCAGGCTCATGAAATCTATCTGGGCCCGCTGAAAGCGGAGTTCCTCTTCGGAAAGACCGGCCAGGCGAGCAATACGGTCCAGGGAGAAACAACCGGTATAGATATGCAGAAGGGCAGCCAGATAATGCCGGGGGGAAAAGGCGATCTTTTTACCCATGATGGTATCGTCGGGACGGCGCCGAAGATAGCGCTCCAGCGCCCCCTCCACCCAGGTTACGGTTAGGTAAGCCATATTCGCCTCCTTTTCGGAAGTATTATACCCGATCCCGAGGGCCCCGGGGCGGGTGTTGTATCCCCTCGCAGGCTCGCTAAAATGGCTTCCTATGAAACCCGTGGAAGCGGTGGCCCAAATCGCCCTGGCCCTGGAACTCCTGGTACCCCTCTTCTGGGTTCCATTTTATCTCTGGCCCGGGCTGAGGAAACGCCTGGGACTTTTTTATTATCTCCTGGTCCCGGGGCTCTGGCTGATCCTGATCCAGCATCTCCTTTCCGCTCGTTTCTATGCTCGGCTGGGTAGCTTCCCCCTGCCCCACTCGTTCCGGGTGTGGGGGTTGTTCCTTCTCAGCGGGGGGATCCTGCTCGAGGGAATCACCTTCCTCTATCTTCGGGGGCAGATCGTCGGGCGCCATCACTTTCAACCCCGTTCCGGACGCCTGGTCACCCGGGGGCCCTTCCGCATGGTCAGGCACCCCACCTATCTGGGACATACCCTCTTTTTCCTCGGAGCCTCGCTTTTTTCCGGTTATCGGGTGGTGGCCCTCCTGGCCCTGCTGGACCTCCTGCTCCTGAAATGGGTCATCATTCCCCGGGAGGAAAAGGAACTGGAGGAACTTTACGGCCGGGCCTACGAAGAGTATCGTCGCCGGACCCCCTGCCTCCTCCCCCGCCTAAGGAAACGATAAATGCTGAGTTTCTATCGGAAAATGGTCCTGGTGGGTCTGCTTTATCTGGCCGAGGGCCTGCCCTTCGGCTTTGTATATGTGAGTCTTCCGGT
>WGAR01000135.1 GCA_015494725.1 Thermodesulfobacteriaceae bacterium
AAGGAGGCCTCCAGGCCGAAGGTATTGCGACCGGAGAACCCCCGGATGCGTCCCCCCAGATCCTCGATCAGGCGGGAGAGTTCCTCGGCGGAGTGTTTACGGGTGGCCCGGGGCCATACCGTAGCCAGCGCCCGGAAAAGCCCGTTGGTCTCCGGGGTCTCGTACCGTAAGCCTCCGGGGAATACCAGGGCCATGCCCACGGAGGGCACGTCGTGCAGGGGTTGAATGATCACCCGGAGACCGTTGGGGAGCTTACGATAAACCGGGGGAATCACCGGCCCGGCTTCGCCGGTGGTTATCCCCTGGGCCTCCAGTTCGGCTTCCTCTACCATGCGCTGGAGTTCCTGGGAGGAGAGGTTTTCGTCAGCGGTAAGGATGCCGGCCACCACCTTGCTGCGCTGAAAGTATTTTTGGGCCGCGGCCAGGATATCCTCGGTGGTGACCCGACGGATCCTTTCCACGTATTTTTCCGCGGCTTCGGGATCCCCCAGGACCATCTCAAAGGTGCCCAGTTTCCGGGCCTCACCCTCCATGGTTTCCCGGCTGTGAATGAAATCGGAGAGCACCTGGATCTTGGCCCGTTGGAGCTCCTCCGGGGATACGGTCTCGTATTTGAGACGGAAGAGTTCCACCAGGCTCTGTTTGATGGCGGCCCGGAGGTTTTCCGGGGAGGCGGTCCCGAAGATCTCAAAGAGCCCCGGCCCCTTGGGGGTAAAGGCCCCGGCCTCGATGGTGTGAACCAGATTGAGTTGGCGCCTCAGACGAAGATACAGGCGGGAGGAATGCCCCTCCCCCAGGAGAGCCGCCATCACGTCCAGCACCGGGGCGTCATCCAGGTTCAACGAAGGGGCCGGAAGTACGATCTCGAAATAATTTTCCTCCACCGGTCGTTTTACGGTTACGGCCCGGGGAGAATCTACATAGGGTTCGCGGGGAAATTGCACCGAGGGGACCCGGTGGTCCGGTACGGAGCCGAAATACTTTTGCACCAGATCCCGGACCCGGTTGGGATCCACGTCCCCCACAATCACCAGGGCCATGTTGGAGGGGGCGTAATATTTATGCACATAGTCCAGGAGGTCCTTGCGGGTAAGGGCCTGCACCGTTTTCGGAGACCCGATAACCGGGCGACGATAGGGGTAGCGGGTGTAGGCCTCCTGGAAAACCGCCTCCGAAAGCACGATCATGGGGCGGTCTTCACGCATGCGCATCTCCTCGAGAACCACCTGTTTTTCTCGTTGAAGTTCCTTGGGATCGAAGGTGGAATGGAAGACCGCATCGGAAAGGACATCCAGGGCCGTTTCCAGGATCTCGCGGGGCCCCACCACGTAATAACAGGTGTAATCATAGGAGGTAAAGGCGTTGATCTCACCTCCGTGGGCTTCGATGGTGCGGGCGATCTCCCCCAGGCCTCTTTTTTCGGTGCCCTTGAAGATCATGTGTTCGATAAGATGCGTGATGCCCGCGATCCGGGGCGATTCATAGACACTGCCCACCCTCACCCAGACCTGAACCGCCACCACCGGGGCCCGATGGTTCTCCTCCACCACGGTAACCAGACCGTTGGGTAGCTTCCATTTGCTTATTTCAGCGGCTGGGGCCATGCCTACCTCCCTGAACAGGAAATTGATACCCACCAGTATTCCGAGCAGCCCTATCCAGAGGACCTTTCTCATCCCGGAAATCCTCCGTCAAGAATTCCCTAGAAGTTTAAAACAAAAAGAGCTAAAAGAAAAACAGGATCACGGTGCAGGAGGCCCGGGTATGGAAAGGATCGAATTTTTGCATCCTTCAGAGGAAGAAAGAGAAATCTTGAAGAAAATTGCTCGAAAGGTTCGTGAGGCTCCGGAAGAAATCTTTGAAAACTTCTATTCCCGAATGATTCAGGCCGGGTTCGAGAAGGCCCTCTCCCCGATCTTCCGCGATCCGGTTCGTCTGAAACGTTTGAAACGCCGGATCCGGGAATTTCTGGTCTCCTATCTTGAGGATCCCACTTCTGCCCGGATTCGTACCCGTATTCGGCGTCTGGGACGGATTCACTCGGAGCTAAAGATCCATCCCTCGGAGTTTCCCGCGGCCCTTCTGATCCTCTGGGAGGATCTGCGCAAGCACTTGACCCGGGAGGAAGAACGGGTTCTGACCCGGGCCTTTTTCCTTCTTTCCGCCTATCTGATTCAGGTTCATTTTCTGAACCGGGAAAGGGTCCTGCGGAGTCTATATGAGCAGGTGCGGAGGTTGAATCGTATTTATGCCCTGCTGCGGGAGGTGAACCTTCTCATCTTCGAAGAAAGAGAGGATCCGGGAAGGCTCTTTCCGCAGGCCTGCGATATCCTGGTACATCAGGGAGGATTCTATTTGGCGGCGGTGTTCATGCGGGAGGAGGAAGGAGGGGAGGTCCGTCTGGTGGGTGCTTCCTGTGCGAAACAGGCTCCGCCGGAGTGTCTTTCTTTCCTGCGATCCCCGGAGTTTAGGGCCTCCGAGTATCTTTCCCGGGCCCTGGCGCAGAGGTCCCCTTTTCTTTTAAGGGAAACCGAGGGAGACCTCCCCGTCCTCGGACCGGGTAAGCCGAGGGCCCTGCTGGCCCTTCCTCTGGAGCTTGAGGGGCCCCAAGCCATACTCCTGGTGGGGGACGCCAAGTCCCGAACCTTTCCCCAGGAGGAGGTCCTTCTCCTTCAGGAAATCGCCCGGGACCTTTCCCTGGGATATCTGCACATTACCAAGAGCCGGGAACTGGAACGGGTGATCTTTCGCGATGATCTTACCGGGTTGCCCAACCGGCGCTATCTCCTCTCCGCCCTGGAACACGAGCTAGGGGTGGCCCAGAAGGAAGGGCTCTCTCTGGCCCTGGTCCTGCTGGACCTAGACCATTTCTTTACCCTCAATGCCAGTCTGGGCCACCGGGTGGGGGATCAGATCCTGAGGGAGATAGGGCGAAGGTTGTCGGAATTCACCCTTCCCAGCCGGGGAACCGTGGCCCGGGTGGGACCGGATGAGTTCGCTTTCTCCTATCTTCTGCG
>WGAR01000136.1 GCA_015494725.1 Thermodesulfobacteriaceae bacterium
ATCCATGAACCGGTCATTCCGCCGGACACCCCCCAGCGTCCCTGGATCATGATCGGTAGCCGCAAATGGGGCTCGAGCAAGCTCTTCCGCAAGCTCTGTCTGAAGGGAGAATTACGGGAGATCCTGAAACAGGCCAGACTCTCACCCCGGGAACAGAAGGAACTCCTGAGCGCGGCCTGCGGCCCCGAGAGATCCACCGCTGCTTTCGTGCGGGCCTACTATAGCCTGGATGAGGAAAAGCGCTTTCGGCTTCGGGATGTCCTGGAGACCCACGGTTATGTGCTCAACGAATTCCCCTGTTGAGGGTAGGAATTAGGCCCGTCGGGGACGGGCCTTGCAAAGCTCGCACCTCCGATTATACTTCCGCCCAACTTTAATTTGCTCATACGGGGGGTCCCCGGGTGGACTTGAGCTTTTTTCGGCGGGTAGCGGAGGAAGCGGCCCTGAGGGCCGGGGCCTTCCTCCAGCAACAGCTTTCCCGCCCCCATCATATCCAGCACAAGGGAAAGATCGACCTGGTTACCGAGGCCGATCCCCAGGCCGAAAGACTCATCCTGGAGGTCCTGCGGGAGAAAACCCCGGACCTTCCGGTCCTGGGAGAAGAAGTCGCCCGCACCGAACCCCGCGGACTTTACTGGCTGGTAGATCCTCTGGATGGCACCACCAATTACGCCCATGGCTTCCCCTGGTTCGGGGTTTCCGTGGCCCTCATGAAGGACGAAGAGGTCCTGGCCGGAGCGATCTATCATCCTCCCCTGCAGGAACTCTTTTCCGCCGCCCGGGGACAGGGAGCCACCCTCAACGGAAACCCCATCCGGGTCTCCTCCACCGAGATCCCGGAGGAGGCTCTGCTGGCCACGGGTTTTCCCTATAACATCCACGAGGAACCCGAGCAGGTATTAGGGGCCTTCCGGGAATTCCTGGTCCGGGTGCAGGGTATCCGGCGGGCCGGGGCCGCTTCCCTGGATCTGGCCTACGTAGCCTGTGGAAGGTTCGACGGTTTCTGGGAACCTTTGCTAAAGCCCTGGGATACCGCTGCCGGAGTTCTTCTGGTGGAGGAAGCCGGAGGGAAGGTAACCAATTACCGGGGAGAACCCTATTCCCCTTTTCAGAAACATGTAGTAGCCAGTAACGGTCGAATCCATTCTTTTATGCTTCAAATCACTTCCGGGTATGTACCCCGATGAAGGAATACCTTACCTGTCCCCACTGCGGAGGATCGGTGGAACGCTACCGTAATCCCTTCCCCACGGTGGATGTAATCATCGAGACCCCTCAGGGGATCGTTCTGGTAAGACGAGGACGGCCACCCTACGGCTGGGCCCTGCCCGGGGGTTTCGTGGATTATGGAGAAAGTCTCGAGGAAGCCGCGGTAAGGGAAGCCCGCGAGGAAACCGGACTGGAGGTGGAACTGGTGTGCCAATTCTATACCTATTCCCGACCGGGAAGAGACCCCCGCTTCCACACCATCACCACCGTATATGTGGCCCGGGCCACCGGAGTTCCCCGGGGTGGGGACGACGCCGCTGAGGCCAGGGTCTTTCCCGTGGAAGAGATCCCCTGGGAGGACCTGGTTTTCGATCACGCGGATATCCTCAAAGACTATCTAGGAGTGAGCGATGTTAAAAAAACTTCTGGAAACCCTCCCTCGACAACCCCGCTTCCTCGTTGTAGATGACGAAAATGATGTCCGAATCCTGCTTCAGGCCTATCTGCGTTCCCTGGGACTTCCGGTAAAGGAAGCCTCCAACGGTGAGGAGGCCCTGGACCTCTTCCTTACCCAGGGTCCCTTCGAGGTGGTTATCACCGATCTGGTAATGCCGGGAATGGATGGTCTCACCCTCATTCGCAGGATAAAAGAGCTCGATCCGGAGACCATGATCCTGGCCATGACCGGATACGCCCGGGATTATGGCTACGTGGATGTGGTGGCCGCCGGGGCCGACGACCTCATTCAGAAACCCTTCTCTCTGGAGGAATTCGAGGCCCGGGTGGCCCGAATCCTCCGGGAATGGAAACTCAAGGAGGAACTCCGGGCCCTTTCCGTGCGGGATGCCCTTACCGATATCTTTAACCGGCGGTATTTCGAGGAACGCCTGATGGAAGAGACCTATCGGGCCCTGCGACAGAACTATCCCCTGAGTCTGGCCATGATCGACATAGATCGCTTCAAGCTTTACAACGATACCCGTGGACACCAGGAAGGGGACAAGTTGCTCAAGTGTCTGGCCGACATCCTGTGTCGCTGCACCCGGGAGAAAGTGGATCAGGCCTTCCGCTACGGAGGGGACGAATTCGTGATCCTCATGCCCCATACGGATATCCGGGGAGGGATAAAGGTCTGTGAGCGGATTCTGGAGGCCTTTCGGGAGGCCGGCTTTTCCCCCACCACCCTTTCCATCGGCCTGGCCCGGCTCATACCCCATGAGACCCCTCGCCGCAGCGCCGATGATCTTGTGCGCCGGGCGGATGAGGCCATGTATCGGGCCAAACGCCACGGAGGAGACCGCATCGAGATAGATCCGGAAAGTCTCAAGCTGGAGCCACCCGAATCAGATCCAGACGCGGATTGACCCGGAGGATCTTTACCCGGATCTCTTCCCCGGCCCGTAACCGATAGCCCGGTGAAAGCTGCATCTCCACGGGAAGCATGAAATCCGGCAGAAGGACCCGGGCCCGACGTTCTCCGGCCTCAAGGACCAGCCCCGCTACCACCTTCCCCTGGAAATGCAGCTTAAGATACTTGAGAAGCCAGTAGCGATGGGTTCGGGAACGCACCTGAGCGGCTATGCTCTGAAGATCCTCCAGACGGATCAGGATCTCGCGGAGGGCTTCCTGGTCGAAGGGCAGGGGCTCCCCGGACAGAAAGGCCACCAGCTGGTGCTGGACCACCAGGTCCATGAGCCTTCTAATGGGAGAGGTTACGGTGGTATAGGCCGGAAGCCCCAGGCCATGGTGGAATTCCGGAGAAAGTCCCAGTTCCCCGCGGACCAGATACCGCAGTTGCTGAAAGACCTTGACCAGATCCTCCTCTTCCCCCTCCCGAAGGAGGCGTTCCAGGGGTTCCTTCTGGAACCGATAAAGGGCCGGCACCCCCTGGTCCGCCAGGAATCGGGCCGCGGCAAAGTTGGCGGCGATCATGAACTCCGCCACCAGAAGGCGCGCAGGGGTAAATTCCAGCCTTTGGAGACGAATCTCCCCTCCTTCCTCCACCCGGATCACTATTTCTGGAAGGGTTACTGCCAGCGCCCCCGCCTTCTTACGCCGGGCGGCAAACCCCCGGGCCAGATCGTAAAGGCGGATCCAGAAGGGGTCTCCACTCTCTATACGTTTATCCACCTCCTCATAGGTCAGCCGCCGGGCTACCCGAATATAACTGAGGAGTAAACGGAACTCCCGCAGTTCCCCCTCCGGAGAGAAGAAAAGCAGAAAGGAAACCGCCGGGCGTTTTTCTCCGGCCCGGAGGCTGAGTTTCTCCTCGGAAAGGAGCGGAGGCAGCATGGGAATGATACCTTCCGGGAGATAGAGAGTCTGCCCCCGCCGCAGGGCCTCCCCGAAGACCTTGCTCCCGGGCGGCACCACCGAAGCCACATCGGTTATATGTACCCCCACCACCCAGCCCTCGTCGGTCTCTTCCACGTGCAGGGCATCGTCGAAGTCCCGGGTGTCCTCGGCATCGATGGTAAAGGTGTTAAGTGAGGTAAGGTCTTCCCGGGGCCGACCCCGCTCCCTGAGGCTTTCGGCCTCGCGCAGCACCTCCTCGGGAAAATCCACCGGGATCCGATAGCGCAGGAGTTCCAGGTTTTCGTCCTCCCGGAAGACCCCGGCCCGCACCAGGAGACGAAAGGGCGTCTCCGGACCGGTGGCCTTGATCCGGGTAAGGACCTCCCGGATCTCCCGGGCCCGGGGGGATTCCTCACCAAAAAGACAGTAATCGCGCAGGGCCGAGAGGAAATACTCCCGAATCTCCGGAGGGAGGTCCGGCGGTTCCTCTCCCCGCAGGAGTCCCCCCAAAAAGGCCTCGCCCAGGGATAGACGTCGGAGTCGCTCGGCCTCCCTTTCCCGGGCCAGACGTAACCTTTCCACCTCTTCCCGGCTATGTACCAGGATCTTTCCCTCGCGCCATCGAAAATAGAGACGATCCTCCAACACCGCCCGGACCAGCGCCGCGGCTTCGTCGTCTCCGCTCTGATTTCCGAAATAAAGGGCCGCCAGTTCGTAAGGATCAAAGACCTCGGCCTCATCCACCACCAGTTCCCACAGGGTGGGAAGATCTATCTCCGTCCGTAGGGCGGAGCGTCTTTTGTCCGTTTCAGCCAGAAGGGATAGGGCTTCGTGGCGGGAAAGACCCCGCAGACGCTTTCGGGAGAGAAGAAGGGTCTGCCCGGAGGAGACGGTTTCTTCCTTCCCCGAGGGCAGGAGCACCCGCAGGCGTTTTCCTTTGGTCCCCAGGACATAAACCGGAAGCGGCCGGCCATGCTGGACTACCTCGGCCAGCCGGCCAACCAGATCCTCTCGTTCTGCCATTAGCTCTGGGCCACCTTCAGGGCTTCGGAGAGGGACAGGGTGCCTTCGTAAAGGGCCCTTCCCACAATAACCCCGGAAAGACCCTTTCCTTCCAGGGGCTTAAGACGCCGGATATCCTCCACCGTGGAGACCCCCCCGGCCAGGGTAACCGGGACCTCCACCGTTTCTAGGAGCCTTTCCAGCCTCTGGGTATAGACCCCTTTTCCGGTGCCGTCCCTCTCGATCTCGGTAAAAATGAATCCGGCCACCCCGGCCTGCTCCAGGGTCCGGGCCAGCTCCAGATAATGAAGATCCTCGGCCTGGGTCCAGCCGGACACCGCCACCCTCTCCCCCCGGACATCCAGACTCACCAGGATCCGGCCGGGGAAACGTGCGGCTGCCCTGCGTACCAGTTCCGGTTCGCGACAGGCCACCGTGCCCAGGATAACCTGCGCCACCCCGGCCTCCAGGTATCGTTCGATGGTGGGAAGGTCCCGAATTCCTCCTCCCACCTCCACCGGGACCTCCACCGCCCGGACCATGCTCAGAATGATCTCCAGGTGAACCGGACGCCCCTCCCGGGCCCCGGAAAGATCCACGATGTGAATCTTCGGGGCCCCTTCCCGGACAAAGGCCCGGATCTGGGCCACCGGGTCCTCCCCGTACACCGTTTCCCGGGCGTAATCTCCCTGATAAAGACGCACACAACGCCCGTCCTTCAAATCGATAGCGGGTATCACCAGCATGTCTTATCCTCCGCCACCCTGCGGAAAGGGGAAATCCTTAAGGACCTTTTGCAGCCCCCGGCGGGCCAATTCCTCCGCGGTGAGCCAGCGAACCCCGCCGTAGAGTTTGATCTTGAAGAGATTCCGGCTCAGGGGTTGCTGGGTCTCATCGAACCAGCCTTTCCAGAGCACGCGCCCGGTTCGGGCATCGAAAAGGACCAGAGCGAAGGCCACCGAGGCCGGCCTTTCCACCGCATAGCCCTTGCCCCGGCGTTCCCGAAAACGGAAGATCTTCCCGTAAAGCAGGGCCTGGGTGCCGATTTCCCGGCCCAGGGCCTTGATGATCTGAGCGGGGGTGGGCTGGGCCAGATGGGCCAGGGCCCGACTCCACAAGACCTCAAAATCATCGCGGCTTATAAAGCGAAAACCGGGATGAGAGGCAAGAAGCTCCCGCAGGAGCCGATCCATGGTCTCCGCCGCTCCGGGAGCTACCTCCCCGGTGGGAATCTCTCGCACCGGACAGGGAAAATATCCCCACCCCTCCCCCGGACAGGTAACCTCAAAGGGAAGCACCGCTATGCTCCGGGGAGGGGCATATAGGGGGGGCCTCTCCGGCGAGTGGGTGCAGGCCACCAGGATCAAACAGGCCAGAAACCAGAGCGTTTCTCGTCGGAGCATCCTTCCTCCGGACATGGTTTAAAGTACTCCCTTGGTGGAACGGACGTCCTCCCCCTCCTGGACCAGGGCCCGCCGCAGGGCATAGGCCAGGGCCTTAAAGAGGGCCTCGGCCATGTGGTGGGCGTTTTCCCCGTAAAGGATACGGGCATGCAGGGTGAAGAGCCCCTTCATGGCCAGGGCCCGCAGGAATTCGGGGATCAATTCCAGATC
>WGAR01000137.1 GCA_015494725.1 Thermodesulfobacteriaceae bacterium
CTTCCGGCCCATCCCCTGCGGGAAAAGATGGCCTATCTCCCCCGGGGGGCCTGCCCCCTCTCCAGGGATCTTTCCGTGGCCGGATACCTGCTGCGCGAAAAAGACCGGCTCCTTTTCTTTCTACCCGGAGTACCGGAACAATTTCAGCGTCTGTTGATAGATCGGGTGCTTCCGGTGCTGCTGGAGACCTTTCCTCCCCGGGAAACCCTCTGCACCCGCACCCTGCGCTTTTTTGATCTGCGGGAGGCGGAAATCAACCAGGTGGTAAAGGAAACCGTTCCTCCGGAACTGGAGGTAGGGTTTTATCCGGTCTTCCCGGAGGTCCAGGTGGTTCTCACCGCCCGGGGGAGGGAAGATCGCGAGGTGCGAGAGCTTCTTGAAAAGGCGGTAAAAGTCCTTAAGGAACGCTTTCCCGAGCACCTTTTCGGGGAGGACGAGGAGGAGCTCCCCCTGGCCCTCGGGCGGATGCTGCGGGCGCGCGGGGCGACCGTTTCGGTGGCCGAATCCTGCACCGGGGGCCTCATGGCCTCTCTTATAACCCGTATTCCCGGCTCCTCGGACTATTTTCTGGGTGGGGCGGTGACCTACGCCAATAGCGCCAAGATGGGGCTCCTCGGGGTTCCGGAAAGGTTCATCCGGCTCTTCGGGGCCGTAAGCCGGGAGGTGGCCTGCGCCATGGCCGAAGGGGCAAGGAGGCGTTTCGGTGCGGATTTCGCCCTCTCGGTAACCGGGATCGCCGGCCCGGGCGGAGGAAGCCCGGAAAAACCCGTGGGCACGGTCTGGATCGGCCTTTCCACCCCCACGGAAACCGTGGCCCGGAAGTTCCACTTCCCCGGGACCCGGCACGAGGTCCAGACCCTTTCCGCTTATACCGCCCTTGACTGGCTGCGTCGCTATCTTCTTACCGGGAACCTTTACCCGACCTATCGTTTCGCCAAGACACCATGAAAACCGGAACCCTTAAAGAGCTTGAAACCCCGGAAATCAAAGGGAAATGGTTTCGAAAACTCTCCCCGGAGGAAAGACTGCGGGTATTTGACGAGTTTATGGAATTCATTTTAAGCCTCAATCCTGAACTTTTTAAAGGTAAGGTGCGGAATGCTCAACCGTTATCGCGAGATATTCGCATCCTTAGAAAGGAATCAGGTTAAGTACCTCATCATAGGAGGAATTGCCGCGGTATATCACGGGGTTCCGCGGGCGACGTTTGATTTAGATATTTTGATAGAGGCCACTCCGGAAAATGCTTCGCACCTGCTTAAGGCCCTTGAGGAGGCGCAAATGGGAACCGCGGCCCTCATTTCTCCAGAGGAGCTTTTAAGGCACGAGATCGTGGTGTTTGAAGATCGGGTAAGGCTTGATGTCCAGACCCGCACCCCGGGACTCTCTTTTGAGGAGGCCTGGGAGCGAAGAATTGAAACGGAGTTTCAGGGGGTAAAGCTTTATCTCGTCTCCCGGGAGGATCTTATCCGGTCCAAAAAGGCTTCCGGGCGGCCGCGGGATCTTGAGGATGTTAAGATCCTGGAGGAGGCCTGATGCGCTGTTTTCTGGCCGTAGCCCTGCCGGAAGAAATCAAGGAGATCCTCCGCGGACTGCAGGAGGAACTGCGTGCTGCAGGGGCGGGGGTGCGCTGGGTGCGTCCGGAGGGTTTTCACCTCACGCTCAAGTTCTTCGGGGAAATCCCGGAGAAAAAACTTCCGTCCCTGGTGCAAGCCGCGGAGCAGACCGCCCGGGATTTTGAGCCCTTTGAACTCACCCTTTCGGAAATAGGATTTTTTCCGGAAAAGGGAACCCCGCGGGTGGTCTGGGTGGGTCTTTCCGGGGAACTTGAAACCCTTAAGGAACTTCATCGCAGACTGGAGAAGGCCTTTAAAAAAACGGGTTTTCCGCCGGAAAAAAGGCCCTTTCATCCTCATCTTACCCTGGGTCGAGTAAAGGAGCCCCAAAGCACGGAGGCCCTCCGGCGCCGGGCTGCAGAACTCTCCGTTCCCGGGAAGAGCTTCCGTGTGGAAGGTCTCACTTTTTACCGGAGCAAGCTTCGTCCCGACGGAGCCTTATACACGGCCTTAGCAACCGTTGAGCTCGTTTGCGAGAGGGAATAAAATCAAGATGATGCTGGAAACCATCAGACTCCTCATTCAGGACGTTCAGGATCCCCTTTATCGGAAGATCTTCGAGGCCCTCATCGGGGAGCTTGAAGCCTCCCGGCGATGGGAGGAACGTTTGGAGAGGCTGGAAGCCCTCCTTGAGGAGCTCATCCAGGCCCAGAGGAATTTCCAGACCGCCCTGGAAGGGGTGCAGAGGGAGATAGAAGCCCTCAAGGAGGCGGTGAAGGAAACTCAGAAAGAAATAGAGGC
>WGAR01000138.1 GCA_015494725.1 Thermodesulfobacteriaceae bacterium
AAGATAGGCCGGGCGGGAGAGGCGATAGGCGGCCACCATAGGGGTTTCGAGAAGGGCCGCCTCCAGGGTTATCGTTCCCGAGGCTACAAGGGCGGCCTCTGCATATCTTAGGGCCTCGTACTGGTAGCCCGAGAGGGTCTTGAGCCCCCGGGGAACCATCTCCCACAGGGTACTGTCCTCAAGCCCCGGGGCCTTTACCACCACCCCCTGAAGCCGGGGATGATCCCTTTTCAGGATCTCGTAGGCCGCCAGGAAGACCGGAAGGAGTCTCTCCACTTCCTGTCGACGACTGCCCGGACACAGGGCCAGGAGGGGATGATAGGGGGAAAGCCCCACGATTTCACAGAAGGTCTCCCGGGAGAGGGCCGGACGCACCAGATCCACCAGGGGATGGCCCAGAAAGACCGTCTGGATGCCGGCCTCCCGGAAGAAGGCCTCCTCAAAAGGGAGGACCACCACCAGAAGATCCACGTTGCGACGGAGGGTGCGCAGACGACGCCGGTGCCAGGCCCATACCTGGGGAGCGATGTAATAGAACACCGGAATACCCAGCCGTCGGCACAGATTGGAGAGACGGAGATTGAAGCCGGGGAAATCTATGAGCACAGCCAGACGCGGGCGAAATTCCTGCAGGAAATCCTGCAGCCTATTCCAGGCCTCCCGGAGCCGCCGCAGTTCTTCCAGACCCGGAAGCCCCACTACCGAGAGGGGCTCGGCCGGATAAAGACATTCCAGCCCCGCGGCTCGCATGCGTCGTCCGCCGATTCCGTAAAAGGTGAGGCGGGGTTGAATCTCCCTTACCCGGCGCAGGAGTTCCGCCCCGTAAAGATCTCCGGATTCCTCTCCGGCCACGATGAGAATCTTGTGTTCACCGATCCTCAAGCAGGGCTCCTCGATGCTGGCGGAGATGTTCCTCGATCTCAAGCTTTATCCGATGGGCAAGCTCCAGGGCCTTTAAACCCTCGCGTCCGGAAACCGGGGGCGGAGACCCGTTGAGCACGGCCCGTACGAAGGAGTGCAGCTCCTCGTAAAGGGGGTCCGCCTGGGGAAAACTCTGTTCCTCCGGGTGGAGATGTCCTTTTTCGTCCATACGCACCCAGAAAAAGCGGCGTTTCAGGGTGTCGGCGGAAAAGTATCCGCCCCTTTCGAAGACCCGGAAACGTCGTTGTGGGGAGAGGGAGATCCGGCTGGCGGTCAGGTTGGCGGAAAGGCCGTTTTCGAAGACCAGACGCACACTGGCAATATCCAGTCTGGGAGAGAGCACCGGGGCCCCGGCGGCGAGCAGGGCCTTTACCCTCTGGCCCGGGTTCAGGGCCAGGAGGAGGTCCAGGTCGTGGATCATGAGATCCAGGATCACATCCACGTCCAGGGCCCGGGGGGAGAAGGGAGAGAGGCGATGGGCCTCCACGAAAAGGGGATGTTTCACCCTCTGGAGCAGGGCCTTTACCGAGGGCTGAAACCGTTCAATGTGCCCCACCTGGAGGATCACCCCGGTCTTTTCGGCCAGTTCTACCAGTTCGGCCGCGGTTTCCGGATGTTCGGTAAGGGGTTTTTCCACGAAGAGATGTTTCCCGGCGGCCAGCCCCTCCCGGGCGATGCGGTAATGGGTTACCGTGGGGGTAACCACGGAGAGGGCTTCGGCCCGGGGCAAGAGCTCCCGAAAGTCCGTGGTCCAGAAGATGCCGTATTTTTCCCCGGCCTGGCGGGCTCGTTCCTCTACGATATCCGCCACCCCTACCAGCTGGGCTTCGGGCATACGGGCGAATTTTTCCACATGGAACCGTCCCAGATGCCCGATCCCGATCACCGCCACCCGCAGTCTTCTCACGCTACCCCCAGGATGCTTATTCCGGCCTCCTCGGCCAGTTTTATGGCTTCCTCCCGCTCGAAGAAAAGGCTCTTTCCGGCCTCCAGGGCCAGCACCCGGGCCCCGGCCTCGCGCATGACCCGCACCGTTTCCGCCCCGGCCGCGGGAAGATCCAGGCGCGGATCCTGCGTGGGTTTTAAGATCTTTACCACCACCCCTCCCGGGCGTAAACGCCCGGCCCGGCGAATGGTCTCGTCCGTTCCCTCCATGGCCTCCACCGCCACCACCATCCGGTCCTTCACCACCACGCACTGACCGATATCCAGTTCACCCACCTTTCGGGCTATTGCAAGGCCGAAACGGATATCCTCCCATTCCTCCCGGGTGGGTCGGCGCCGGGTGAGTACCCCCTCCGGGGTAAGGAGTTCGGGCAGTTTTTCCGCCGGAGAGATTACCCGAAACCCCTCCTTTTCGAACTCCGCACATACGGCCCGCAGGATGGCGTCGTCGTTGCGGTGGGAAAGCTTGCGCCAGAGAAGAAGGGCCCGAAGATCCGGAAAGGCCTCCCGCAGGGCCCGCGGTTTCTCTATCTTGCCCAGAAAGGTTATCTCTTCCACCCCGGCCTGGCGGAAGGTGGCCAGAAGTTTTCCGAATTGTCCCAGCCGCAGACGGACCACCCGGGCCCCGGCTGCGGCCAGCCTTTCCGCCTGTCGATCGGAAAAGGTAACCGCCAGCACCGGCTCCCTGGAGACCATCCGGCCCACAAAATACACCGGAGCCTTCCCTTCTCCGGCTACCAGACCCAGAGGTGTCTTCGGGGACATGATCTCCTAGAAGGCTTCTTCCCCTTCAAAGGGTTTGCGGCGCATGATCCCCTGCCGGGAGGGATTCTCCAGAAACCGGATGAACTCCTCCACCTGGGGATCTCCGGGAAAGGCATCCCGCAGTTCCTCCAGCACCTCGGAGATCCGACCCGGACCGTCCAGAAAGATCCCCAGGGCCTGGGATAGACGCCGAATGGTGTCCTTGCTGAACCCCGCCCGGCGCAGTCCCACCAGGTTGAGCCCCTGAATCTTGGCCGGGATGCCGAAGACCTTGACAAAGGGAGGGACATCCTTGTCCACCCCGCTCATGGCACTTACAAAGGCATAGGAACCTATGCGGCAGAACTGGTGGGCGGCGGAAAGCCCCCCGAAGACCACCCTGTGCCCCACCCTTACGTGCCCTCCCAGGGTGGCCCCGTTGGCCATGATGACCTCGTTGCCCAGAGAACAGTCGTGGGCGATGTGGACATAGGCCATGAGCAGGCAGCGATGTCCCACCCGGGTGACCCCTTCGTCCAGGGCCGTGCCCCGGTGAATGGTGACGAATTCCCGAATGATGTTTTCGTTGCCGATTTCCACCCAGGATTCCTCGCCTTTATAGGCCAGATGCTGGGGATCGGTGCCGATGATGGCATGGTGGTGAATCACGTTCCTTTCCCCGATCCGGGTGTTTCTCTCGATAACCACGTGGGCCCCGATGCGGGTTCCTCGACCGATAAAGACCCGGGGCCCGATGACCGCGTAGGGCCCGATCTCTACCTCCTCCTCGATCTCCGCCGAGGGGTCCACCAGGGCTGTGGGATGGATCTTAGGCATTTTCCTCCTCCACCATGGCTGCGGTAATTTCGGCTTCAGCTGCGAGTTTTCCGTTCACCGTGGCCCGGGCGGTGCTCTTGATGACATGCCCCCGGCGTTTGAACCCTTCGGCCTCGATCACCAGGGTGTCTCCGGGCAGGACCGGACGCCGGAAACGGGCCCGGTCGATACCGGCAAAGACAAAGAGCTTATCCCGACAGTCCTCCATGACCACCTTGATGTAAATACCCCCGGTCTGGGCCATGGCCTCGATGATGAGGACCCCCGGCATGATGGGGTTTCCCGGGAAATGGCCCAGGAAAAAGGGTTCGTTGTGGCTGACGTTCTTCACCGCCCGGATGTAAGCTCGTTCCGGGTCGATTTCTTCCACCCGATCCACCAGTAAAAAGGGATACCGATGAGGAAGAAGGGTCAGGATCCGTCTGGCTTCCAGGTTAAGGATTTTCACCTTTCCCTCCCGGGGATTTTTTCCACTTAAGCCAATCCTTTACCATATCCGGCAGGCGGGCGAAAGCCACCGCGGCCTTACGCCACACTCGAGCCGGGATGGCCGGGATTCCGGCCACCTCTTCGCCCGGAGCGATGCGCCCGGAGATACCGGACTTGGCCGCCACCCGGGCTCCCTCTCCTATCTCCGCTCCCGGGGCCACCCCTACCTGCCCGCCCATCATTACAAAACGTCTCAATCGGGCGTGCCCTCCGATCCCGCACTGGGCCACGATGATCGCCCCCTCCCCGATCTCCACGTTGTGGCCCACCTGGGTGAGGTTATCCATCTTGGTGCCGGCCCCGATGCGGGTGGCCCCGAAGGTGCCCCGATCCACGCAGGAGTTA
>WGAR01000139.1 GCA_015494725.1 Thermodesulfobacteriaceae bacterium
CGAAGTTTAAGGCGGAGGTATATGTATTGAAGAAGGAGGAGGGGGGTCGGCACACGCCGTTTTTTAACGGGTATAGGCCGCAGTTTTATTTTCGGACGACGGATGTAACGGGGGTGGTGAAGCTGCCGGAGGGGGTGGAGATGGTGATGCCCGGGGACAATGTGGAGTTGGAGGTGGAGTTGATCAAGCCGGTGGCGATGGAGGAGGGATTGAGGTTTGCGATACGTGAGGGTGGCCGGACGGTGGGAGCCGGAGTGGTCACCAAGATTCTGGAATAAAGAGGGTGGGCGAGGAAGGTCATGGTACCGACGCAGAAGATACGTATAAAACTTAAGGCCTTTGATCATAAGGTTCTGGATCGCTCGGTGGCGGAGATAGTGCGCACGGCCCGGGATACCGGGGCCAGGGTGGTGGGACCTATTCCTCTTCCCACCAAGATCAGTCGCTGGACGGTGCTTCGGTCTCCGCATATTGACAAGAACTCGCGGGAGCAGTTCGAGATTCGCACGCACAAGCGCCTGCTGGATATACTCGAACCCACGCAGCAGACCATAGATGCCCTCATGCAGCTTGAGCTTCCGGCCGGAGTGGAAGTGGAGATCAAGCTTTAATAGGAGTTGGAGCCATGATAGTGGAAGGCCTGATCGGAAGAAAACTGGGCATGACCCGGATCTTCAACGAGGCCGGGGAGGTGATACCGGTAACGGTGCTGGAGGTCGGTCCCTGTACGGTGGTTCAGGTGAAGACCGTGGAGACCGACGGGTACAATGCGGTGCAGCTGGGTTTTATGCCCAGGAAGCTCACCAAGTTTAATAAGCCCATGCGGGGTCACTTCCTGCGAGCGGGTCTGGATCACGGGTTTTACATCCTGCGGGAGTTTCGGGTGGAGGATGCCTCCCAGTTCAAGCCGGGGCAGGTTTTGACCCTGGAGAGCCTGGGAGTGGAGAAAGGGATCCGGGTGGACGTTACGGGAAAGAGCAAGGGGCGTGGGTTTACCGGGGCCATCAAGCGCTGGGGGTTCAGCCGGCAGCCCATGAGTCACGGGGCCAAGCAGGTGCATCGGAAACCCGGGTCCTCCGGTCCCAGCACCTTTCCGGGCAGGGTAATCAAGGGCAAGAAGATGCCCGGACATTACGGGAACGAGACGGTGACGGTGAAGAACCTCCTGGTGGCGGAGGTTATTCCGGATAAGCATCTCCTTCTGGTGAAGGGAGCGGTTCCTGGCTGGCCCAATGGCTGGGTGATGGTGTATTTCAAGTAAGGGGTAGAGGCCATGCCGAAGGTGGATGTCTATAACAGTCAGAAGGAAAAAGTGGGAGAGGTAGAGCTTCCCGAGGATATTTATGCCGTACCGGTAAAGGTGGGGTTATTGCACGAGGTGGTGCGGTGGCAGCGGGCGCGCTGGCGGGCCGGCACGGCCTGCACCAAGACCCGGGGCGAGGTACGGGGGGGTGGGCGTAAGCCCTGGCCCCAGAAGCACACCGGGCGGGCCCGGCAGGGGTCCATCCGGGCACCCCACTGGGTAGGGGGTGGGGTGGTCTTTGGCCCCAAGCCCCGGAGCTATGCGTTCAAGCTTAACAAGAAGGTGCGGCGGCTGGCGCTCAAGATGGCTCTTTCCAACCGGGTGGCGGTGGGAAATGTATATGTGGTTACGGACTTCGGGCTTGACGAAAGACCCAAGACCAAAAAGATGCTGGAGTTTCTTGATCGTTTCGGGACGCAGAACGCCCTGGTGGTGGTGCCGGAGCGGGACCTGGTGGCGGAGATGAGTGCCCGGAACCTTCCCAAGGTGAAGGTGCTCGCGGTGGAAGGACTTAATGTTTACGATATACTGGATCACGAATATCTCATCCTTAAGCAGGATGCTTTACCCAAAATCGAGGAAAGGTTAAGGAGAGCCCGATGAGTGTGGCCAAGGATCCGCGACAGATTATTTTGGCCCCGGTGATTACGGAAAAATCCATGTGGCTCAAGGAGAAGTACAATCAGGTCACCTTCTGGGTGCATCCCGAGGCCAACAAGATCGAGATCCGCAAGGCGGTGGAGGATCTCTTTAAGGTGAAGGTGGAAAAGGTGCAGACCATGCGGGTGAAGGGTAAGCCCAAGGGCCGGTGGCCGCGAGAGGGGCGCAGGTCGCTCCGCAAGAAGGCCATTGTGAAGCTGGCGCCTGGGCACAGCATAGAATTCTTCGAGACGGTGTGAGGTGAGTCATGCCGATCAAAAAATGTAAGCCGACCTCGCCGGGACGCAGGTTTCAAACCTATCTGGTGGATCCGGAGCTTTCCAAGAAGGATCCGGAGAAATCGCTGGTGGAGCCCTTAAAGAAGACCGGGGGTCGGAACTGTTACGGGCGTATTACCGTACGGCATCGAGGCGGCGGGCACAAACGGCTTTACCGCATCATCGATTTCAAGCGAGACAAAGACGGGGTTCCGGCCAAGGTGGTGGCCCTGGAATATGACCCCAATCGTTCGGCCAATATTGCTCTTCTTCAGTACGCTGACGGGGAGAAGCGGTATATTCTGGCTCCGGTGGGGCTCAAGGTGGGAGACGTGGTGATGAGCGGGGAGAATGTGGAGGTCAAGGTAGGGAACTGTATGCCGCTGAAGAACATTCCGGTGGGTACGGTGGTGCACAATGTGGAGCTTCGGCCGGGCAAGGGCGGGCAGCTGGCCCGGGCCGCCGGGGCCTTTGCCCAGGTGCTGGGTAAGGATGGACACTATGTGCACCTGAGGCTTCCTTCGGGTGAGATCCGGATGGTGCACGAACGTTGTCGGGCCACCATCGGACAGGTAGGGAATCTGGACTGGGAGAATGTGGTCCTGGGTAAGGCCGGGCGTTCGCGCTGGCTGGGAAGGAGACCCCGGGTGCGCGGGGTGGCCATGAATCCGGTGGATCACCCCATGGGCGGTGGAGAGGGGCGCACCCATGGTGGACGTCATCCCTGTTCGCCCTGGGGGCAGCTGGCCAAGGGGCTTAAGACCCGGGGTAAGAAGCCCTCGGATAAGTTCATAATTCGTCGTCGGAAAGGTTAGGGGGTGAATTAGAGATGCCGCGTTCCAAGAAGAAAGGGCCTTTTGTGGATGAGCACCTGATGAAGAAGGTGCTCAAGGCCAAGGAGACCGGAGACAAAAAGGTCATCAAGACCTGGAGTCGGCGTTCCACCATTGTTCCGGAGATGGTGGGGCTTACTTTTGCCGTGCACAATGGGCACAAGTTTATTCCGGTTTATGTGACCGAGAACATGGTGGGGCATAAGCTGGGGGAGTTTGCCCCCACCCGGACCTTTCGCGGGCATGCTGGAGACAAGGGCAAGGTAAAGGGGAAAAAGAGGTAAGGGGTAAGCTATGGAGGCCAGAGCGGTTGCCAGGTATGTGAGGATATCGCCTTACAAGGCGCGGCCGGTGATTGATCTTATTCGGGGCAAGGATGTACAGGAGGCGCTTCAGATTCTGGAGTTTACCCCCAAGAAGGCCGCGCGAATTATAAAGAAGGTGCTGGAAAGCGCTATTGCCAATGCCGAACACAATTACAATATGGATCCGGATCGATTGTATGTGAAGCGGGCCTATGTGGATGAGGGGCCGCGGTGGAAGCGGATCTGGCCGCGGGCCTGGGGTAGGGCCAGCCGGATCCTCAAGCGCACCAGTCATATCACCATTGTGGTGGAAGAAAAGATTTAAGGAGGGAGGGCCTTGGGTCAGAAGGTAAATCCCATAGGGTTGAGGATCGGGATCACGCGAACCTGGGATTCGCGGTGGTTCGGCAAGGGTAAGGAATTTGCTGAAGCGGTAAAGGAAGACTACGAGATTCGTAAGCATATCAAGAGTCGCCTGAAACATGCGGGTATTCCGCGTATCGAGATCGAACGGGCGGCCAACCGGGTGCGGATTATTATTCATTCGGCTCGTCCCGGAATTGTGATCGGGAAAAAGGGTGCGGAGATAGAGAAGTTGAAGCAGGAGCTGGCCCGGATCACCGGGGGCAAGGAGATAGTTATTGATATTGTAGAGGTCAGGCGGCCGGAGCTTGAGGCTCAGCTGGTGGCCGAGAATATTGCCGTGCAGCTGGAGCGGCGGGTGAGTTTTCGGCGGGCCATGAAACGGGCGGTGGCGCTGGCGCTGCGGTTCGGGGCCCAGGGGATCCGGGTGCAGTGCAAGGGGCGACTCGGAGGAGCGGAGATTGCGCGTAAGGAATGGTATCGTGAGGGCCGGGTGCCTCTTCATACCCTGCGGGCGGATATCGATTACGGGTTTGCCGAGGCCCTTACCAAATACGGAGTGATCGGGGTCAAGGTCTGGATCTTTAAGGGTGAGGTCCTGCCGGAAAAGGGCGGGGTCGGAGAGGCCCTGACTATATAGAGAGGGGTTTGAGCCATGCTTTTGCAGCCGAGGAAGGTTAAATATCGGAAGATGCAGAAGGGCCGGGTACGGGGCAAGGCCACCCGGGGATGTGCGGTGGAGTTCGGAGAGTTCGGGCTCAAGGCCCTGGAGGGCGGGTGGCTTACGGCCCAGCAGATCGAGGCCGGCCGTGTGGCCATCGTGCGCTGCGCCCGGAAGGGAGCCAAGATCTGGATCCGGGTCTTTCCGGACAAGCCCATCACCAAGAAGCCGGCCGAAACCCGGATGGGTAAGGGAAAGGGTTCGGTGGAAGGCTGGGTGGCGGTGATCAAGCCCGGGCGGATCATTTACGAGATCGAGGGAGTTCCGGAGGAGGTGGCGCGGGAGGCGCTCCGGCTGGCGGCGGATAAGTTGCCTTTTAAATGTAAAATAGTTTCCCGGGAGGACCGGCTATGAAGGCCAGCGAACTGCGGGAGCTCTCCATACCGGAGCTCAAGGAGAAGTTGCGGGAGTTGCGGGAGGAGCTTTTCAACCTGCGATTTCAGAAGACCATTCATCAACTGGAGAATCCCATGCGGATCCGGCAGGTGAAGCGGGATATTGCGCGGGTGCTTACGGTCATCCGGGAAAAAGAACTAAATCTCCGTTAAGAAGGGCGAGCCATGGGGAAGAGAAAGGAATATATCGGGGTGGTGGTCAGTAATAAGATGGATAAAACCGTGGTGGTGATGGTGGAGCGTCTGGTGCAGCATCCTCTGTACAAGAAGTATATAAAGCGCCGGAAGAAATTCATGGCGCACGACGAACACAATGCCTGCGAGATAGGGGATCGGGTCCTGATTGAGGAGACCCGTCCTCTTTCCCGGCACAAACGCTGGCGGGTGAAGAAGATCCTGGAGCGGGCCCCCAAGCTGGAGGCGGCCGGAGCCGAATCTCCGGGGGAGGTTAGTTAGCCATGATTCAGCAGGAAACCATGCTCAATGTGGCGGACAATTCCGGGGCCAAGAAGATCATGTGCATCCGGGTGCTCGGGGGCTCCGGAAGACGTTATGCCCGCATCGGGGATGTAATCGTGGCCTCGGTAAAGGAGGCCCTGCCCAACTCCAAGGTCAAGGAGGGGGATGTGGTGCGGGCGGTGGTGGTGCGCACGCGAAAGGAGCAGCCGCGCAAGGACGGAACCACCATCCGGTTTGAGGAGAATGCGGCGGTGCTCATCAATCAGTACGGGGAGCCCATCGGGACCCGTATTTTCGGGCCGGTGGGGCGTGAGCTCCGGGCCAAGGGATTTATGAAGATAATTTCGCTGGCACCGGAAGTTCTTTAAGGGGAGAGGTTGGGGATGTTTTTCAAGAGAGCCAAAAGAAAGCTTCCGAAACCGCATGAGGCTAAATGTCATATTCGCAAGGGTGACAAGGTGGTGGTGATTGCGGGCAAAGACAGGGGTAAGGTGGGCAAGGTGCTTCAGGTGTTCCCGCGGAAGCAGAGGGCCATTGTGGAGGGAGTGAATATCGTCAAGCGGCACATGAAGCCCACTCCCTACAGCGAGGGTGGGATCGTGGAGAAACCCGCACCCATCCATGTATCCAATCTGATGGTCTTTTGCCCCAAGTGTAACCGTGGGGTCAAGATCGGTCGAAAGTTTCTGGAGGACGGAAGCAAGGTGCGGGTCTGTCGGAAATGCGGCGAGATTATAGAGGCTGAGGAGTAGGACCATGTCCTGGCTTAAGGAATATTATCAGGAGACGGTGGTGCCCCGGTTAAAGGAAAAGTTCGGGTATAAGAATCCTTTTGAGGTGCCGCGCCTGGAGAAGATCTGTGTGAATATGGGTCTGGGGGCGGCGGTGCAGGAGCCGAAGCTGATCGACGAGGCCCTCAAGGAACTGGCCCTTATTACCGGTCAGAAACCGAAGGTATGCCGGGCGCGGAAGTCCATAGCCGCTTTCAAGCTTCGGGCCGGGATGCCTATCGGGGTGATGGTGACCCTGCGTAAGAATCGCATGTACGATTTTCTGGCCCGGCTTATTCACGTGGCCCTTCCGCGGGTAAGGGACTTTCGGGGGCTTCCCCGCCGGGGGTTTGATGGCCGGGGTAACTATACCCTGGGCCTGGACGATCATACCATCTTCCCGGAACTCGATCCCAACGAGGTAGGAAGGGTGAAGGGGATGAATATTACCATTGTGACCTCGGCGGACACCGACGAGGAGGCCTACGAATTGCTCAAACTTCTCGGGGTACCCTTTAGGAGGTAGAGATGCCGCGCAAAGCTCAGCTTTTCAAGAAACCCAAATTCAAGGTCCGGCATCGGAACCGGTGTTCCATTTGCGGGCGACCGCGGGCCTATATCCGCCGGTTCGGGTTGTGCCGGATCTGTTTCCGTCGTCTGGCCTCGGAGGGGAAGATTCCCGGGGTGAGAAAAGCCAGTTGGTAAGGGGTGAGTGACCATGATGACCGATCCCATTGCGGACATGCTAGCCAGAATAAGGAACGCGCTTATGGCGCGGCACAAGACGGTGGAGATTCCGGCTTCCAGGCTTAAGCGGGAGATCGCTCGTATCCTCAAGGAGGAGGGCTACATCGAGGATTATGAGTTTGTGGCTGAAGGGCCGCAGGGGAAGATCGTGATCACCCTCAAGTATGACGAGGAGCGGCGTCCGGTGATTGCCGGTCTCAAGAGGGTGAGCAAACCCGGTCGCCGGGTTTATGCCGGAGTAAAGAAGCTTCCCCGGGTAATGGGGGGGCTGGGTATAGCCATTATCTCCACCTCGCAGGGGATTATGACCGACCACGAGGCCCGCAGGCGGGGCGTGGGCGGAGAGATCCTCTGTGAGGTGTGGTAAAGGGGTGAGAGGTCATGGCGGTAGAATCTCGCATCGGAAGAAGACCGGTTCCCATCCCCAAAGGGGTTAAGGTAGAGATAAAAGAGGGTCGCATTGTGGTGGAGGGCCCCAAGGGTAGGCTGGAAAAGCCCCTTCCTCCCATGGTGGAGATAGAGATCCAGGAGGAGGCGGTACGAGTAAAACCGCAGGAGGTGCGCAAGAAGCTGCAGCGCAAGGCCAAGGCCTTTCAGGGGCTTACCCGGGCCCTGATCAATAACATGGTCATCGGGGTGACCCAGGGCTTTACTAAATCCCTGGACATCATAGGTCTGGGTTACCGGGCCGAGCTCAAGGGGGAGGCCATCGAATTCCATCTGGGGTATTCGCATCCTATCCTCTTCAAGCTTCCTCCGGGGGTTCAGGCCAAGGTGGAGAAGGGGTCCGGGGAGGTTCAGGCTCGGGTGACCCTGGAGGGTATCGATAAAGAGCTGGTGGGGGAGACGGCGGCACG
Source organism: Thermodesulfobacteriaceae bacterium (assembly GCA_015494725.1). Taxonomy (GTDB): domain Bacteria; phylum Desulfobacterota; class Thermodesulfobacteria; order Thermodesulfobacteriales; family Thermodesulfobacteriaceae; genus Thermosulfurimonas_A. The sequence continues at coordinate 7,671 of WGAR01000139.1, forward strand.
TATTCGCCGGTTGCGTCCACCGGAACCTTACAAGGGTAAGGGCATACGTTATACCGGAGAGCAGATCATTCGTAAGGCCGGTAAGGCCGGTAAGGCCGGGAAATAATCGGGGGGAATAGACCTCCCCGAAGGAGGAAGAGGAATGCTGCGGAGGGAAAGGTTAAAAAAGCTGGAGCGGAGGCTTCGGCGTAAAAAGCGGGTGCGCAAGAAGGTTTTCGGGACTCCGGAGCGTCCGCGTCTTTCGGTCTATCGGAGTGTCAAGCACATTTACGCCCAGATTATCGATGACACCAGGGGGCACACCCTGGTGGCGGCTTCGTCTCTGTCTCCGGAGATCCGGGAGCGCTGGGAGGAGCTGAAGAAGGAAGGGGGCAAGACTGCGGTAGCGCGTGCGGTGGGGGAACTTATCGGGCGCAGGGCGCTGGAGGCCGGGATCCGGAAGGTGGTCTTCGATCGGGGTGGTTTTAAGTATCACGGCCGGGTTAAGGCGCTGGCGGAGGGAGCCCGCAGTGCCGGGCTGGAATTTTAATCTTTCAGGAGGGAGATAGGTGGCCACGGCAAAGGGAACCGAAGAATTGATCGAGAAGATTATTTTTATCAATCGGGTGGCCAAGGTACACAAGGGTGGAAGGCGTTTTCGTTTTTCGGCCATTGTGGTGGTAGGGGATGGTAAGGGCCGGGTAGGTTATGGTCTGGGCAAGGCGCCGGAGGTACCGGACGCTATTCGTAAGGCCCTGGACAAGGCCAAAAAGAACATGATCCAGGTCCCGGTGATTAATGGGACCATTCCGCACGAGATTATCGTGGATTTCGGGGCGGCCAAGGTGTTGCTCAAACCGGGCCGGCCGGGAACCGGGGTGATCGCCGGAAGTACCATCCGAGCCATCATGGATGCGGCCGGGATCCGGGATGTGGTGACCAAGTGTATCGGGAGCACCAATCCTCACAATGTAGTGAAGGCCACTTTTAAGGCGCTGGCCAGTCTTCAGAGCCCGGAATATGTGGCCAGGAAACGCGGTTTTACCCTGGAACAACTCCTGGAGAGGATCGGCCATGGGCAGAAAGCTTAGAATTACGCTGGTACGAAGCAAATACGGGTGGTCCAGGAAGCAGCGGGCGACCATAGCCGGTCTGGGTTTGCGCAGGATCGGGCATACGGTGGAGCGTCCGGATAATCCCTGTATCCGGGGGATGATCGAAAAGGTGAAACATCTGGTCAGGGTGGAGGAGATTGATGAGTGAAGAACTGATTACGCTGGCCAATCTCAGACCCTTTGCCGGGTCCAAACATAGGGAGAAACGGGTGGGACGCGGTCCGGGTTCCGGACACGGGAAGACCTCCTGTCGGGGTCAGAAGGGGCAGCGGGCGCGGAGCGGCGGCGGGGTGCCTCCCTGGTTCGAGGGTGGGCAGATGCCGCTCATCCGGCGTTTACCCAAGCGAGGGTTCAAGAATCCCTTTCGGGTGGAATACGCGGTGGTAAATGTTCGGGATCTGGCGCGCAGGTTTTCCGCCGGGGAGGTGGTGGATGTGGAGGCCCTGAAACGGGTCGGCCTGGTGAAGGGGCGTGGCGTCAGGGTGAAACTTCTCGGGGACGGGGAGATCGACTTCGCCCTTACCGTACGCGTGCATGCGGTCTCCAAGAGTGCTAAAGAGAAGATAGAGAAGGCCGGCGGAAGGGTGGAGATTATCGAGGACTAGGATGCTCAGGACCTCCGGGGTAGAGAGTTTAGCCAATATACCGGAACTTCGGCGCCGGATTTTCTTTCTGCTGGCGGCGCTGGCGGTTTATCGAATTGCGGTACATGTCCCCACTCCGGGTATAAATGCCGAGGCCCTTCTGGCCCTTTTCAACCGGGCCGGGGGGACCATTTTTGGGTTTATAGATATGTTTTCCGGAGGGGCCCTGCGGCGGCTTTCGGTGTGCGCTCTGGGGATTATGCCCTATATCAGCGCCTCCATTATCCTGGAGCTCCTCACGGTGGTTTATCCCTCGCTCAAGGAGATGCAACGCGAGGGGCCGGAGGGGCGTCGTAAGATAGCCTATTATACCCGTTACCTTACCGTGGCTATATGTCTGGTCCAGGGGTTCGGCATTGCCATCGGCCTGGAGAAGATGACTGCTCCCAACGGAAACCCGGTGGTGATGTTTCCGGGCTGGGGGTTTCGACTCCTCACCATGATTACCCTGACCACGGGTTCCATGTTTCTGGTATGGCTGGGAGAACAGATTACCGAGCACGGGATCGGCAACGGTATCTCCCTGCTGATTTTTGCCGGGATTGTGGCCCGGTTGCCCTCGGCCATCATCCACACCTTCCGTTTCGTGAAGACCGGCGAACTTTCCGGGGCGGTTTTGCTTTTTATCCTGGCCCTGGTGTTCGGGGTGCTGGCCTTTACCTGTTTTATGGAGATGGCGCAACGGCGGATCCCCATTCATTATGCCCGGCGTATGGTGGGGCGTCAGGTGGTGGGGGGGCAGAGCACCTATCTGCCTATCAAGGTGAACACCGCCGGGGTGATTCCTCCTATCTTTGCCTCCTCGGTGCTCATGTTTCCGGCGACGATTTCCACCTTCATGCCCCTGGCCTTCTTTCAGAGCCTTTCGCATTATCTTCGTCCCGGGCAATGGCTTTATGAGATCCTTTATGTCATCCTGATCATCTTCTTCTGCTATTTTTATACCGCCATCATCTTCAATCCCCAGGATGTGGCGGATAATCTTAAAAAGTGGGGCGGTTTTATTCCGGGTATTCGTCCGGGGAGGGCCACGGAGGAGTTTCTGGATCGGGTCCTGAACCGGGTCACCCTGATCGGGGCCATCTATGTGGCGGCGATCTGTGTGCTTCCCACGGTACTCATTGTAAGATTTAACGTTCCCTTTTATTTTGGGGGTACGGCCCTTTTGATCGTGGTAGGTGTGGCCATGGACACCATGGCACAGCTGGAGGCACATCTTCTTACCAGGCGTTATGATAGCCTGGTGAAGGAGGGCCGGCTCAGGCGCCGGCGCTAAATTTAAGAGTAAGGAGGGGGTCATGAACATCGTATTTTTAGGACCGCCTGGGGCGGGGAAGGGGACGCAGGCCAAACGTATTGCGGAAAAGTACGGTATTCCCCAGATTTCCACCGGGGATATGTTCCGGGAGCATCTTTCCAAGGGCACGGAGCTGGGTAAGAAGGCCAAGGAATATATGGACAAGGGGCAGCTGGTGCCGGACGAGATAGTGCTGGGGATGGTGGAAGAGAGGCTTAAACAGCCGGACTGCGAGAAAGGGTTCATTCTGGACGGTTTTCCGCGCACGGTCCCTCAGGCCGAGGCCCTGGACGAGATGCTGGCCAAGTGGGGAAAGAAGATCGACTTTGCCATTGCGATTGAGGTGCCGGATGAGGAGCTGGTCAAACGGCTTACCGGGCGGCGGACTTGCAAGAATTGCGGGATGATGTATCATATCATTTTCAAGCCCCCCAAAGTAGAGGGCAAGTGTGATGCCTGCGGGGGTGAGCTTTATCAGCGGGCCGACGATAATGAAGAAACGGTAAGAAATCGTCTCAAGGTATATCATGAGTCCACGGCTCCCCTTATTGAGTATTATGAAAAGAAGGGTGTGCTCCATCGGATAGACGGCACGGGGAGCATAGACGAAATTTTCGAACGTATAGTAAAGATTCTGGGTTAAGTGCGTAGGGTAGCGACGGTTTCGGCCTCAAGAAGGATAAAACTCAAGGCCCCCTGGGAAATAGAACTTCTCAGGCGGGCCAATGTTATTGTTATGGAGGTGCTTTTGCGGCTGGCGGAGGAGTCCAAACCCGGGGTTTCCACCTGGGATCTGGAGATCCTGGCCGATACCCTGTGTCGCCGGCGGGGTGGGCGTCCGGCCTTTAAGGGGTATCGGGGGTATCCCTATGCCCTCTGTGTATCCATAAACCAGGAGGTCATTCACGGCATGCCCCGGGAGGACAAGGTCCTGCGGGAGGGCGATATTGTAAGTTACGACTTCGGGGTGGAGTATGAGGGGTATATCGGGGATGCGGCGCTTACCGTGGCGGTGGGGAAGGTTTCCGAGCTGGCCGAGAGGCTGATGAAGGTAACCGAGGAGGCGCTTTATCGGGGGATCGAGAAGGCCCGGGTGGGGAACCGGGTTGGAGATATTTCCGCGGCTATTCAGCGTCATGTGGAAGGAAACGGTTTTGCGGTGATACGGGATTTTGTGGGGCATGGAGTGGGGCAGAGTCTGCACGAGCCTCCGGAGGTGCCCAACTTCGGCAAACCGGGAAAGGGGCCCCGGCTCCAGGCCGGGATGGTACTGGCTATTGAGCCTATGGTGGTTACCGGAGATCCCGGGGTGAAGATCCTGGAGGACGGCTGGACGGCGGTGACCCGGGATGGGGGTCTGGCGGCCCATTTTGAGCATTCCGTGGTCATTACCGCCCGGGGGCCGGAAATCCTTTCCAGGATTTAGGGGAGGGGTATGCCTAAAGAAGATCACATTCAGGTAGAGGGTACGGTGGTGGAGGCGCTTCCCAACGCCATGTTTCGGGTGGAACTGGAGACCGGGCACAAGGTGCTGGCCCACATCTCCGGAAAGATGCGCATGCATTATATTCGGATCCTTCCCGGAGATAAGGTAGTGGTGGAGCTTTCTCCTTATGATCTTACCCGGGGAAGGATCGTTTATCGTGGCTCCAAAAAGGATCGAGGAGGCAGGTAAGATGAAGGTTTCGGCGTCGGTGAAGAAGCGTTGTCGGAAGTGTCGGATCATCCGGCGGAAGGGTGTGGTGCGGGTGATCTGTGAAAATCCCCGACACAAACAGCGTCAGGGTTAGGAGGTGAGACGGTGGCCCGGGTTGCAGGAGTAGAGATACCGGACAACAAGCCGGTGGAGATTGCCCTTACCTACATTTATGGGATCGGTCGGACCTCGGCCCAGAAGATCCTGACCAAGGCCGGGGTGGACTGGTTCAAGAAGACGCGGGAGCTCACCGAGGAGGAGCTTACGCGCATTCGGCAGATTATCGAAAGGGAATACAAGGTAGAAGGGGATCTGCGGCGGGAAGTGGCCCAGAACATCCGGCGGCTCATGGATATCGGTTGTTATCGTGGGCTGAGACACAAGATGGGGCTTCCGGTGCGAGGGCAGCGTACCCGTTCCAACGCTCGCACCCGAAAGGGTCCGCGGCCTTCCTCCCTCAGGGGGCGCAAGAAAAAGTAAAGGAGTGAAGAGATATGGCACGCAAGGGGCGCAGGAAGAAAAAGGTCAAAAAGAATGTTCCGGAGGGTATAGCCCATATTCATGCCACCTTCAATAATACCATCGTGACCATTACCGACCGGCAGGGCAATACCATTGCCTGGGCCAGCGGTGGAACAGAGGGGTTCAAGGGTACCCGGAAGGGGACTCCGTATGCGGCGCAGCTTGCGGCCCAGGCGGCGGCCAAGAAGGCCATGGAGCAGGGGATGAAGAAGGTCTGGGTCTATATCAAGGGGCCTGGTCCGGGGCGAGAGGCGGCGCTCAGAGCCCTGCAGGCCGCGGGTCTCAAGATTACCTTTATCCGGGATGTAACCCCCATTCCTCACGACGGTTGTCGTCCACCCAAGAGGCGACGGGTATAAAAACTTAGAGGGAGGAGGTATTAGCCTTGGCCAGATATACGGGACCGAGATGTCGTTTGTGTCGTCGGGAGGGCATGAAGCTCTTCCTGAAAGGGGAACGTTGTTATACCGACAAGTGTGCTTTTGAGCGGCGGAGCTATCCTCCGGGGCAGCACGGGCAGGCCCAGCTGCGGGTAAAGCTTTCGGACTATGGGATCCGGCTGCGGGAGAAGCAGAAGGTAAAACGCATGTACGGGGTCTCGGAGAAGCAATTTCGTCGCTACTTCGAGAAGGCCGTCCGCATGAAGGGGCAGGCCGGACACAACCTGCTTCAGCTTCTGGAGCGACGGCTGGACAATGTGGTTTACCGGCTGGGTTTTGCAGCCTCGCGGGCCCAGGCCCGTCAGATGGTGGCCCACGGCTGGTTTAAGGTGGACGGAAAGACGGTGGATATTCCCTCCTATCTGGTGGATCCGGGAGAGGTGATCGAGCTCAAGGAGAAGTATCGGAATAATCCCCAGGTTCAGGAAAATCTGGAGGCCGTGGCCCGGCGCGGGATCCCGCAGTGGCTGGAACTGGATGCGGAAAACTTCCGGGGCGTGGTCAAGGCCTTGCCGACCAGGGAAGACATCACCATGCCCATCCAGGAAAGCCTGATCGTGGAGTTCTACTCCCGCTAAAAAGAGACCGGGGTGGAGATATGAACACTTTGATAGAAAAGGTAGGGAATGTAGTTTTAATTCGACCTCAGGAGATAAAAGTCCATCGGGACTCGCGTCCACCTTACTACGGAAAGTTTATTATCGAGCCTTTTGAGCGGGGATTCGGTACCACCATAGGGAATGCTTTGCGACGGATATTGCTTTCCTCCATTCCGGGTGCGGCTATTACCGCGGTTCGTATCGAGGGAGCGGCCCATGAGTTTACCAATCTGCCCGGAATCATCGAGGATGTTACCGATATCATCCTCAATCTCAAGGGAGTGCGGTTCCGGTTGAAGGGAGAGGGGCCCTATGTATTTCGCCTGGAAAAACGGGGCGAGGGAGAGGTCAAGGCCGGGGATATTGATACCGAAGGCCTGGCCGAGGTGGTGAATCCCGAGCATCATATCGCCACCCTGAACAAAGACGGGGTGCTTTCCATGGAACTTCAGGTGGAGATGGGGCGGGGATACATTCCGGCGGATTACGACCGTCAGAAACAGAAGATCGGGATTATTCCGGTAGATGCGGTATTTTCTCCCATTGTTCGGGCCAACTTTTCCGTTACCCAGACCCGGGTGGGAAAAAGCAGTGAATTCGATCGGCTGGTGCTGGAGGTCTGGACCGACGGAACCATAGACCCGGAGGAAGCGGTTCGCCGGGCGGCCCATATCCTGCGGGAGCAGCTGATCATCTTCGGAGAGGAAAAAGCGGACCTCGAGGTTCCGAGAGAAGAGGAGCAGGAGAAAAAGGTTCTGGAGGAGTATCTTAACCAACCGGTGGAGACCCTGGAGATTTCCTCCCGTTCTCTTAATTGTCTGCTTAATGCCGGAATCAAATATATCGGCGATCTGGTTACCCGCACCGAAGCGGAGATGCTTCGAATCAAGAATTTCGGGAAGAAATCCCTTGAGGAGATCCGGGATCGTCTCAAACAACTGGGGCTGGACTACGGGATGCCTATAGAATGGCAGCCTCCGGAGGAAAAATGAGCCAAAGGAGTGGGCTATGAGACACCGAAAGAGAAGTCGTCGGCTGGTTACCAAATGGGAACATCGAATTTCCCTGATGCGCAATCAGGTTACGGATCTTCTGCGCCATGGGCGTATTACCACCACCCTGGCCAAGGCTAAGGAGTTGCGTCGGGTGGCGGATCGCATGATTACCCTGGCCAAACGGGGGGATCTGGCCTCCCGGCGCCGGGCGCTGGCCTTCATCCGGGACAAGGCAGTAGTAAGGAAACTCTTCGGCGAACTGCGGGAGAAATACATGGATCGTCCCGGGGGTTACACCCGGATCGTGAAGATCGGCCCGCGGCGCGGGGATGCGGCCATGATGGCCATCGTGGAATTGGTGGAGGAGAAGCTTCAGCATAAGCGTTCCAAAAAGAAGATCGAGGCGGAGAGGAAGGCCGAAAAGGAGATTCGCGAGGCTCTGAAGAAGGAAGAGGCGAAAACTTCTGAGGAGCCAAAAGCCGAGGCGGCTCCTTCGGAAGAGGAGACCTCGAGCCCTCAAGTCGAGGACGTATCCTCCGGGGAAGTCTCAAGCGAGGATCAAGCTAAGGTCTCACCCGGGTCTGAAACTTCCAGGCAGTCTGAGTTTTCTTCCTAACGCCCAAACTCAGCGGCCCGGCATAAGCCGGGTCCGCTGAAGCGATTTGTTAGATATTTAAAATTTTCTTTACTTCTTCCAATGAATATCCAGGTTTATCTTTTTCCTCTTCTTTAGCTTCTCTTAAAGCTTTTAAATCTTCATAATCTTCTGCTATTTCCTTGAGTTTCAAAAACTCTTCATAACTCAGAATAACAAATTCTTTTTTTCCATTTTTTTCTAAAATAATCGGCGCCATAACAATTCCCTCAAAAATTATTTGTAAGCATCTTTTCTGTGAAGAATACGGTAAATTATTATTTTGTCTCCTTCAATTTCAAAAAGTACTCTATAATTCCCAACCTTTAACCGAAACTCTGGGGTAAAGTCTGTTAGGCGTTTAATATCTCCTTGCAGTCCGAATTGAAGTTTTTCGATATTTTCCAAAATTTTTACAATTTGGTCTTTAGGAATCCGTTTTAGATCTTTTACCGCTTTAGTTTAAATTCTAAAGAAAATTTCAATTTTTTCAATTTCTTCTAACGCCTAAACTCAGCGGCGCCAGTTAGCGCCGTCCGCTGAAAAGGTTTGTTAGGTTTCATTTTTTGAGTGTTTATATAGAAATTCTGGATCTAAATCTATGCCATTTGGCCATTCAATAGTATCAAAACTAATTCTTACTTTTTTAAACAGTTCCGGATCTTGAAGTTCAGAGAATTTGCCTAAATTGAGGTAAGGTTTTAAGTCAAAAATTTTTTCTTCGTCATTTTCAAACTTTAGTTTTAATTTATAATCCTCTAAAGGCTGCACCTCTTTAATTCCTAAATACATAACATATCTCCTGGAAGTTATTTTAGAGGTTCAATTTTGAAAGGTGTTTCTCCTCTTTGGGCTAATTTCCAGTTAGCAAGCAATTCCTCTTTATGGATTTCGATCCAGGCCTGAACCAGACGGAGCTGTTTCTTGGGCAGCTCTCCCGCAATCACTTCTCCGATTTCTATGTCAATTGCTGCCTTATAGTCCTGGTAATAGGCATGAATATGAGGTGGTTCATGTTCCGCCGGAGCACAATACATCCGGATGATAATTCCAAAGAACATTGAAATTGTAGGCATATTTCATTTTACCATGATAATTTTTATCTCCTAACGCCCCAACTCAGCGGCCCGGCGTTAAGCCGGGTCCGCTGAAGAGAGTTGTTAGGTTTTTAATCTTTTCTCAATTTTAATAGGATCTTGCCTAC
>WGAR01000140.1 GCA_015494725.1 Thermodesulfobacteriaceae bacterium
CCCGGGGAGGTACGGGAGGCGGTCCTTAAGAATATGAAGATAGCGGTGAGGCCGAGAAAGCTTTGCTAAAATGACCCGGGATGTTCTTCGAAATCCTGGGGCCTATTCAGAACATCGAAACCATAGCCGTGGGGCACTCCATCCGGGAATTAAAAAGGCTTCGGAAGGTATATGGCCCCGGAAGGTGGCGAAAGCTCAAGGGAACTGCTAAGATAAAATTACCCGAGGGGACCTTCGCCTTGGCCGAAATACATTGGTATGAGGCCCACGGGATCGGAAAGAAAGAGTTTAAAATAAAACGCATACTCCGGGTCTTAAGCCATGAGTAAAGCCGTTCTTTGTATCAAAAACCAGGGCTATGAAGCCTCCCTTGAAAAGTGGAAAGTATATCCCGTCCTGGGAGAAGAGCATGGCCTCCTCAAAGTCGTAGATGAGTCCGGAGAAGCCTACCTCTACCCTAAGGAACTTTTCCTCCTCTTAGAAGTCCCGGCCCACGTGCTCCAAGATATGGAAAGGGACTTCCTCCAAAGTCTTGGAAAACGGTCTTGAACGACTGACCTTCTTTCTGTCAAACCCGGTTACAACCGATTATGACCGATTAGGAGAAAAGTCTTTCGTGTCCGGAATTCCTTGATACATAAGGGTTTCGAGCTTGGTGCCCCTATTGGTGCCCCCAGAGATGAAATTTATGGACACCATGACCTTCAAGACTCGGTAAAATCGGAAGGATGATTGAGATTGATCAAGATTGAAAGACCAGAGATCCGGGTTCGAGTTCCGGTGGGATCGCCATTTTTTGACGATTTCTTAAGGAGTTAGAAAGCATCCAAATCGGCCTGAGGGAAGTCTGGGGGAAACATCCTGAGACCCCTGAGACTCAAGGCTTTCCCGTAGCGAATCAATTGCAGTAAGGCGATTTTTGAGGGGTACGTTCCCGATTATTCCCGACTAGAGGAAGTCTTCTTTCGGCGGTAATCTTCAAGGTTGACCAGCTTGGCTACCCGGTCAACGGCTAGGGATTGCCCGGTCTCGGTCCGAAGTTTCCCGTAGCGCTTGGTGGTGGATAGGTGCCAAAGGTACTGGACCAATACAGCGATCAGGCCTGGCGCAGGAGAGACCTGATCTCCGGGCCTCCGCGCGACAGGGCTTCTCGTTCCAGGATTTCCGCCACTTCCTTTTCCTTGCGCCAGTCCCGATAAAGTAAGGCCAGATAGGCCAGCGCCCGCGGCGGAGCCTCCCGGTGCCCGCATACCTCCCGCAGAAGATGATAGGCTTCCTCCAGCCTCCCTTCCCGGTAAAGGATTTCCCCCAGAAGGGTTTTCCCGCGCAGGGAGAGATCGTTTCTTCCGGAGAGTACCTCCGCGGCTTCGGAGGTTCGGTTCTGCTCCAGGAGCTCCCGGGCCAGGGCTTCGGCAAAGAGGGTTTTTTGCCCTGAAAGCTGATAAGCCCTGCGGAGATGCTCCAGGGCTTCCCCTCTTTCCTCCTGCCCCAATACCCCGGCCAGATTGTAATGGATAAGAGGATCGTCCGGAGCCAGGGAAAGGGCCTGTCGGAAGAATTCCCGGGCCTTTTCCGGAAGACCCAGGGTGCGATAGATTAGCCCCAGATTATTCAGCAGTTCCGCGGGCTGGGGGCTTTTCTCTCCTATAAGATGATAGGCCCACAGGGCGGCCCCCAGATCTCCCCAGTCCAAATAAAGATCGCCGAGCACGTGATAGGTAAAGGGCTCGAAGGATATTACTCCCCCTCCGGCCCGGCGCGAATGTTCACAGGCGGCGTAAACCAGGGCCAGAGGAGGACCGGAGAAATTTCCCGGGTAAAGCCCTCCTATGTACCCTCGTCCTATCTTCTTTTTAGGGGAGGGAAGGCGAAAGAGAAAATAGTCTTCTAAGGGCAGACCGGAAATGTCCGGAGGCCTTTCTTTCTGACGCAGAAGCCCGAGAAGGCCCTTCCTTCTTAACCAGCGTTTTACGGAGCTCAGGTGCTGGCGGAAGGGAAGAAGGTCTTTTTGGGCCCGGGGGGAGAGATAGGTGAGACCGAAAAGCCGGGCCACCTCCAGCCAGGCTCGGGCCTCTTCCAGATCGTCCGGGGTCCGGAGGGTGATTTCTACCGCTCGGAAGTTCCGGCCTGAACGCCAGTTTTCCCGCAGGAAACTTCGGAGGTCGGTTTGGGTTTCCGGGAGAAAGAACTTTCCCGAGGCCAGCCGGAGGCTCCCCGGGGGAGGGGGAAGGGGTCTGCCGCTGATCAGAAGCCCCCGCACCGGCCCCTTTTCCAGAAGGAGCCACAGCAGCCCCTCTCCGGGGTAACCGTCTTGAGCGGTGGTGAGCACCAGATGTTCCACGGTTTTGAGGGCCAACTCTCGCAATACCGGGAACCAGCGCTTATTCTCCGTCAGAGATCCTCTCTCGCTGAAACGCAGGGTGGCCGGGACCCGGCCGAAAAGAAGGAGATTCCCTTCCTCGGGAAGCAGCCGGGGTTTTCCTCGAGGGCAGACCCTGAGGAGTTCCCTTTCCGCCGCGCGGAGATAATGCTCCAGGTATTTCTCCCACCCCAGAGGTTCAGACATGGGAGGCTACCTGTTTCAGAGCCCTTACCACCAGGGGGAAATCCTCCGGGAACAGGGTGCGCACCTCCAGGAGGAATCTTTCCTCTTCGATCCGGCCCACCACCGGAGGGTTGGTGGTGCGGAGTCTGGCATGAAGCTCTTCGGGAGAGAGGCGATCGCTTTCCACGGCTACGGCGAAGGAGGGGAGATCCGCCAGGGGAAGGGCTCCTCCTCCGGTTCGACATACCGTAGGAACCACCTGAAAAGAAAAGCCGTGGAGTTCGGCCCGAGAGAGCATTCTTTTCAACCTCAAGGCCCGGCGCCGCACCTCGCGGGCCGGCATCAGGATCATGGAAAGGACCGGGATGTGTTCCAGGGCCAGTTTTTCGTCCAGATAAAGCCTCAGGGTGGCCTCAAGGCCGGCCAGGGTGAGTTTATCGATGCGCAGGGCCCGATTCAGGGGGTTGCTGCGGATCCGTTCCACCAGTTCCCGTCGCCCCACGATGATGCCGGCCTGAGGGGCCCCCAGCAGCTTGTCTCCGGAAAAGGTGACGATGTCCACCCCGGTTCGGACTATCTCCTGGACCGTGGGTTCTTTCCGTATTCCGTAACGGGAAAAGTCCACCAGACAGCCGCTTCCCAGGTCCTCCACCACCGGAAGACCGTATTTATGGGCCAGTTCGGCCAGTTCCGCTCCGGAAACCTCTTTGGTGAACCCCACCAGGGCGTAATTGCTCTTGTGGACCTTCATCAACAGAGCCGTATCCTCGTTCAGGGCCTTTTCGTAATCGCGAAGATGGGTACGGTTGGTGGTGCCTACCTCTCGCAAACGGCAACCCGCCCAGGCCATAACCTCGGGCATCCGGAAAGAGCCCCCTATCTCTACCAGTTCCCCCCGGGAGACCACTACTTCCTTCCCCCGGGCCAGGGTGTTCAGGGTGATGAGGACCGCTGCGGCGTTGTTGTTTACCACCAGGGCCGCCTCGGCTCCGGTAAGTTCACGGAGCAGTTCTTCCACGTGTTCATAACGACTCCCTCGCCGCCCCTCCGAGAGACGATATTCCAGATTGGAATACCCCCGGGCCACGGAAAGGATGGCTTCAAGGGCCTCCTCGGCCAGAGGAGCCCGCCCCAGATTGGTGTGCACCACCACCCCGGTGGCGTTCAGGACCGGGCGCAGGCTGGGGCGCAGGACCTCCTCCAGGCTCTCCTCGGCGACCTTGCGAATGATCTCCGCGGACAATTCCCGGAGACGCCCGGCCAGGATCTCCCGACGCAGGCCTTCGGTGGCCTTTCGGGCCGCCCGGGTGTAAAAGACGGCCGGATGCCCCGGATGTCTTCGGGCCAGCTCCTCGGCCACCAGATGAACCGCCGGTATCTGGGAAAGGAGTCTTTCCTTTTCGGCCATATTCACTACTCTTATACCATGCGTTGGCCGGTTCGTCTTCTCCTATTGGCTCCCGGCCCCTTGCGTTATCCCTTCATCCGGGAGGGGCTGGATTTTTATGCTCAACGCCTTCGTCCGTATCTCCACTTCGAAACCCTTTTCCCCAAGGCTTCGGGAGGACCGGAAAAGGAGGGACGGATCCTGAAAAGACATTTGTCCCCCGGGGACTATCTGGTGGCCCTTACGGAAAGGGGGAAGCTCTTTTCCACCCGGGAGTTTGCCAGCTGGCTGGAGAATCTCCTTCCGTCCCGGCGTCGTATCACGGTGCTGGCCGGTGGCCCCGAGGGACTGTGTCCGGAACTTCTTTCCGCTTCCCATTTTCAACTTTCCCTTTCTCCTCTTACCTTTCATCACGAGCTGGCCCTGCTGGTCTTTGCGGAGACCCTCTATCGGGCCCTTACCCTTCTTTCCGGACATCCCTATCATCGGGACTGATTGGAAAGGGGGCTCCCGGATGCTAATCTATGTATAAAAAGAATTCCGGTAAGGAGGCCGAGATGTCCAGAAGGAATCTGATCCTAACCTGGGTCCTCTTTCTCTTTTTTGCGGGTTGCACCACCCTGGGGCAGGGGCATAAGGCACCGGTAACCAAGGCCCCTGCTCCCCGGCCGGTGCTGATTACCACCGATTTTCCGGATATTGTCCTTCCCAGCGAGATGAAGATAGATCAGGATCAGAGCCTGGTGGTGAAGACTCCCACCTATGTAGGGGGGTTTCTGGTGGCCCGGGGTCGGGTGACCGCGGATTCCCTGATCAAGTTTTTTGAAAGACAGCTGGCGGCCCGGGGGTGGCATCAGATGGGAAGTATCCGCTATCGACACATCCTGCTGGCTTTCCGCCGTCCCAACGGGAGTTGTTTCATCTACATCAAGGAAACCACTCTGGGAAGTGTGGAGATAAAGATCTGGGCCAGCGAGAGCCTGGAGACTCCTCCTTCCTCCACCACCGCGTACTGATGCTCTCCGGACGGCGGATTATCCTCGGGGTCTGCGGGGGTATTGCCGCTTACAAGGCGGCGCTACTGGCCCGTCTCCTGCGAAAGGAGGGGGCGGAGGTAAAGGTAGTTCTCACCACCGGGGCCGAGGCCTTTGTTACTCCGCTTCTTTTCGAGGCCCTGGTTAGGGATCGGTGTTTTACCCAGCGGGACTTTCTGGCCCCCCAGGGAGGATTTATCCCCCATACCGACCTGGCAGCCTGGGCCGAAGCCATCGTGGTGGCTCCGGCTACGGCCTCCTTTCTCTCCAAACTGGCCCGGGGGGAACCCTCGGATCTTCTGATCGCGGTTATCCTGGCCTCTCAGGTTCCGGTATTGCTTGCTCCGGCTATGAACACCCATATGTTCAAACATCCGGCCACCCAGGAAAACCTGGAACACCTTCGGAGCTTCGGTTATCATATCGTGCCTCCGGGGGAAGGAACTCTGGCCTGCGGGGAAGAGGGGCCCGGACGGATGCCCGAGCCCGAGGACTTGCTCCTGGAAGTGGAAAAGCTGTTGACTCCCTCCCTTCTTTCCGGACGACGGGTCCTCATCACCGGGGGACCCACCCGGGAACCCCTGGATGCGGTGCGTTTCATCTCCAATCCTTCTTCCGGGCGCATGGCGGTGGCCCTATCCCGGGCGGCGCTCATCCTGGGAGCCGAGGTCCATCTGGTGCACGGTCCGCTATCCGTTTCTCCTCCGCCTGGCGTTAAGACCTACGCGGTAACCACCGCCCGAGAAATGCTTCAGGTGGCCGGGGAGATCTTCCCGGAAGCGGATCTGGTGGTTTTCGCCGCTGCGGTCTGCGATCTGGCCCCGGCGGAAGTCTTATCCGGAAAGATTCCCAAGGAAAACCTTCCGGAGAAGATCTCCCTTGTTCCCACCCCGGATATTGCCCGGGAACTCAACGCCCGCAAACGCCCCCATCAGGTAAGCATCGGATTTGCCCTGGAGGAGCCCTCTCAGCTTCTTCTACGGGCCCGGAAAAAGCTCCTGGATAAAGGATTCGATCTGGTAGCAGCCAATCCCCTTTCGGCTTTCGAGGCCCGGGAGACCGAAATCTTTCTCCTGGGAAAACATCTATCCGAACCCCTGAGACTGTTCGGTCCCAAGGAGAAGGTGGCTTTCGGGATTCTCAAGGAGGGTGCCCGTGTCCTGTCCGGAAAGGCTTAAGCGTCTTCGAAGCTGGCTCAAACGCAAGGGTGGAGGAGGGTTCTTGGTTTCCTCTCCGGAAAACCGGCGCTATCTTTCGGGTTTCAAGGCCCAGGATGTGAGTCTCAAGGAGACAGCGGGGTTGCTCCTGGTTACCCCGGCTGAGGCCTTCATCCTTACCGACCCTCGCTATCAGGAAGAGGCCCGGGAACTCCGAGATTTTGAAGCCCTCATCTACCGCAGGAGTCTCATCCAGACCCTGGCTGCCCTGATACGGAGGCTGGGACTTCGTCAGCTCTTTTACGAGGAGAACTTCATCTCCTGCGGAAGGATGGAGGCCCTGCGGCGGGCCCTGCCGGAGGTGCGCTTTCGGGGGGTATCCGGGGTGATCGAAAGATGGCGGGAGATAAAATCACCGGAGGAGATCCTCCTTATCCGGGAGGCCGAGGCCCGGGCGCGCAAGATCCTTCGGATCGTGGAACAGGAAATCCATCCGGGAATCTCGGAAAAGAGGATGGCCTGGCGCATCCTGGAACTCTGTCATCACCTGGGAGACGGGCCTTCTTTCCCTCCGATTGTGGCCGGAGGCCCCAATGCCGCGCGTCCTCATGCCGAACCCACCGATCGTCTTCTCCGGGAAGGGGAAGCGGTGATCGTGGATCTCGGGGTGCGATATAAGGGTTATTGTTCGGATCTGACCCGGACTTTCTTCCTGGGGCAGGTCCCGGAAAGGCTGCGGGAGGCCCTGCATCTGGTACGCAAGGCCCAAGAGAAGGCGCGCCCTTTTCTCAAACCCGGTCTTCCTATAGCTCAGGCGGATCGCCGGGTGCGACAGTTTTTCCAGCAGGCCGGGGTGCTTCAACACTATCTTCACGCCCTGGGACACGGAGTCGGTCTGGAGGTCCACGAGGCCCCTTCGGTTTCCTATCGCAGTAGGCGTACCTTCCGGGCCGGACAGGTCATAACCCTGGAGCCGGGATTGTATTTTCAGGACCTGGGAGGGGTGAGGGAGGAGGAGATGGTGTATCTCCTTAACCCCGGAGAGCCTCTACCACCGCTACCGGAGGCCTGATCTCCAGCCCCAGACAGGAGGCAATCTCTCCGAAGGTGTCCAGGACCTTTTCGGCGAGGGCCGCTATGGTCTCCAGGGAAAGCCGAAGCAGAGGGGCTTCGGCCTTTAATTCCTCCAGGGCCTGAGGCGTGGTTACCGAAGGGATCTTGGAGGCCAGGGCCACCGCTCCGATGGGGGTCTCCAGGAATCCCATTTCGGCGATCTGGACCAGGGAATGGGTGTGTAACCCCACGCAACAGACCAGCACGTCCGGAAGCTTCCAGCTACGGAGCACCCAGGCCCCGGCCTGGGCGTGATCCCAGGAGAGCATTTCTCTTTCCACTTCGTGGAGGGATCGGGAGCGGTCGGCCTGCCAGGTTTCATAAACCCGGCGATATCCCTCGTACCAGTTGGTTAGAAGCACCGGAAGGGCCACGTCCTCCAGCAGGGCCCCGGAGAAGGCTTCCTCCGGCTGGAAGCCACGGTGTCGAGCTACCTCCCGGGCGAAAAGGGCCCGGAACAGGGAGTCCTCCCAGAAGACCGCAATATCGAAGCCTTCCCGGTGGGGGTCTTTTATGGTTTGAACCACTCCGTAGGAAAGGACCAGACTCTTGATCTCTTTAAGCCCCAGCAGGGTGGTGGCCTCCCGGATGCTGGTGATGGAACGGGAAAGCCCGAAGAAGGCCGAATTGACCAGTTTGAGGACCTGGGCCGCCAGGGCCGGGTCTTTCTCTATAAGAGGGGCCACCTCAGCCGGGGTGACCTCCGGATGGGAGAGACGATCCAGGACCCGGGCCACCACCTCGGGCAGGGGCGGCGGAGAGAAATCCTTGAAAATGCGAGCAAAATCTCCGGTAAGGAGGGTGGCGTACTGGGAAAATTTTTTAAATATCCGGAACATGCTAGTATATAACCATGCCTGGTTTTTTGTGGCAACTGGCTAAACTCTCGCGTTTGCGCTTTTTCTATCTGGCCACCCGGGGCAAGACGCAGCGTCTGACCGCCCTCTATGTCTTGATCGCCAGTTTCGTAAGTCTGAGCACCCTGGGGGCGGTGGCTTATTTTTTGAAATGGTCCCTCCTTTTTCCGGTGCTGGGTCCCACGGCCTTCCTGATCTTTTATTCCCCGGCCCGGTCCATGTCCTGGCCCCGCAATTGTATTCTGGGACATCTCTCGGCCCTTATCTGCGGTTTGGCGGCCTACCTTATCCTTGCCCGCTTTTTCCCTCAGGCCCTTTCTCACCGGGGATTACCCCTGCTTCAGGCCCTTTTCGCCAGCGGAGCCATGGCCCTGGCGGCCCTGGTTATGGTCTCCTTCCGGATCCTGCATCCCCCGGCGGCCTCTACGGCCATGCTCGCCGCCACCGGCTACTTTGACAGCCTGGAAAGGATGGCCGGTTTGATCCTGGCCCTGTTTCTCCTTTCCGCAGAGGGGGTCCTTTTACACCGGCTGGCCGGCATTGTATATCCCTGGTGGAGGGAAAAGGGAGGAGGTGAGGAACCCCCCATTCGCACCAAACTGGGTGATCTGGGAGAGAGTACCTCTACGGATCCCATGGCCCGGCTGGCACATCAACTCACCACCCGCCGAAAATAAAAAAAGGGGGCATCTGCCCCCCTCACGCAGGAACTTCCTTCTCAGGACTTACTTCATTTCTTCAAAGTCGGCGTCGATTACTTCGTCTCCGCCGCCCTTCTTCTCCTCACCGCCGGTGGGACCGGTGGTCCCTGTTCCGGTGCCGGACTGCGTGCTTCCGGTCTGCTTATAAACCATCTCCGCCAGGCGATAGGAGACCCGGGTGAGTTCATCCGTAGCCCGACGGATGGCCTCGGGATCGGTACCCTCCATGGCCTTGCGCAGTTCGGCGATCTTTTCCTCCACCTCCTTACGCAGGTCTTCGGGGACCTTGTCCCCCAGATCCCGCAGGGACTTCTCGGTGGAGTAAATGAGGCTGTCGGCCTGGTTGCGGGCCTCGGCCAGCTCCCTGCGCCGGCGATCTTCTTCGGCGTGGGCCTCGGCCTCCTTGATGATCCGCTGGATCTCCTCCTCGGAGAGACCGGAGGAGGGCTTCACCACGATGGACTGTTCCTTCCCGGTTCCGAGATCCTTGGCGGTGACATGGAGGATCCCGTCGGCATCAATGTCGAAGGTCACCTCGATCTGCGGGACCCCCCGCGGCGCCGGAGGAATACCCACCAGTTCGAAGCGGGCAATACTTTTGTTGTCCGCGGCCATGGGGCGCTCGCCCTGGAGTACGTGGATGGTTACCGAGGTCTGATTGTCCGCCGCGGTGGTGAAGATCTGGCTCTTCCGGGTGGGAATGGTGGTGCCCCGGGGGATGATCACCGTAAAGACCCCACCCAGGGTCTCGATCCCCAGGGAAAGCGGGGTTACATCGAGCAGCAATACGTCCTTGACCTCCCCTTTGAGCACCCCGGCCTGGATGGCCGCCCCCATGGCCACCACCTCATCAGGGTTCACTCCCTTGACCGGATCCTTGCCGAAGATTTCCTTAACCTTCTGCTGCACCCGGGGCATCCGGGTCATACCCCCCACCAGGATCACCTCGTCGATATCCTGGGGGGTGATCCCGGCGTCTTTCATGGCGATGCGACAGGGTTCCTCCAGACGATCGATGAGGTCCTCCACCAGGGCCTCGAGTTTGGCCCGGGTGAGCTTCATGACCAGGTGTTTGGGCCCGGAGGCGTCGGCCGTGATAAAGGGAAGGTTGATCTCCGTCTCCGTAACCGTGGAAAGCTCGATCTTGGCCTTCTCCGCGGCCTCCTTGAGGCGCTGAAGGGCCATGCGATCCTGACGCAGATCGATCCCGTGTTCCTTCTTGAATTCCTCGGCGATATAATCCACGATGCGCATATCGAAGTCCTCACCGCCGAGGAAGGTGTCGCCGGAGGTGGATTTGACCTCAAAGACCCCCTCGCCGATCTCCAGGATGGAGATATCGAAGGTTCCGCCTCCCAGGTCAAAGACCGCCACCGTGCCTTCCTTCTTCTTGTCCAGTCCGTAGGCCAGGCAGGCCGCGGTGGGCTCGTTTATGATGCGGAGCACATTGAGCCCGGCGATCCGGCCGGCGTCCTTGGTGGCCTGCCGCTGACTATCGTCGAAATAGGCCGGGACGGTAATCACCACATCCTTTACCGGCTGGCCCAGGTATTCCTCCAGGTCCTCTTTGATCTTGCGCAGCACCATGGCCGAGATCTCGGGAGGGCTGTATCGCTTACCCCTTACCTCCACGTGGGCATCTCCGTTGGGGGCCTTTACGATCTTGTAGGGTACCCGCTTGGCCCATTCCTGGACCACCGGGTCGTCGTACTTGCGCCCCATCAGGCGTTTGATGCCGAAGATGGTGTTTTCGGCGTTGGTAATGGCCTGGCGCTTGGCCAGCAGCCCCACCAGGATTTCACCGCTTTCCTGAAAGGCCACCACCGAGGGGGTGGTCCTGGTCCCTTCACGATTGGGGATGACCTCGGGTTCACCGCCCTTGAGGATGGCCGCGCACGAGTTAGTGGTGCCCAGATCGATGCCCACAATGGGACCGGTGGCTTTTTCCTTCTCCGCCATTTTCCTTTACCTCCTACTGAGATTTATGCTCTTGCGAGGCGTCGCTCGACGCCTCCTGAGTTTCGGAATCGGATTCTTTTTTGCGGGAGGGTCGGGTGGCTACGGCTACCAGGGCCGGTCGGAGTACCCGGTCGTGAAGCCTATATCCCTTTTGATAAACCCTCACCACCGTGCCCTCCGGATGTTCTTCGGTCTCCTCCACGTGCAGGGCCTCATGGTGGTGAGGATTGAAGGCCTCTCCCAGGGCCACCTCAAACTGCTGGAGCCCGAATTTTTCCATGGTGTTGATAAGGCCTTTCAGGGTAAGGGCCACCCCTTCGATGAGGGCCTTGGTCTCACCGGATTGCTCCGCTGCCTCTAGCGCCCGCTCCAGGTTGTCTATGGAAGGCAAAAGTTCCCTGAAGACCTGCTCCAGAGCATACTTGTAGAATTCTTCCTTTTCCCGTTTGACCGTCTTTTTAAGATTTTCCATCTCTGCCGCATAGCGCAGGGCCCTTTCCTTCCACACCTTAAGCTCCTCCTGGAGCTTCTCCCACTCTTCCGGGGAGACCTCCAGGCGTTCTTCCTTTGCCTCCTGGGCGGCCTGGGAGCGCGTCGTATCCTTTTCCTCTTTAACTTCCTCGGGTTTAGGAGTTACCGGGATCATAGGCCTCCTCGCTTTGTCCGGATCTTTTCGCCAAAAAGAAGTTAAGTTCAGGAGGATAACTTGTCCAGTCTGCGGGAGAGTTCGCGGGCGGTGAAATCTACCAGGGGGAGGAGCCGGGAATAAGCCATGCGTACCGGGCCCACGATGGCCACCCCTCCCACCGGGGTTTCCCGGTAGGTGTAGGAAGCCACGATGGCCCCGCAATGTTTAAAGGGACAGGCGGTTCCGGGTTCCCCGATCAGCACCTGAGGGGTGGAGGCCTCCAGACAGCGATCGATAAGCTGTAGGAGAAGATTTTTTTCCTCAAAGGCCCGCAGGATTTCCTTGAGACGCGAAAGATCCTGAAACTCCGGAAGATCCAGCAGACGATTCAGCCCCTCCACCAGCGGTTCCTCTCCCTCTTCCGAGAGGGTAGTCAGAAAGTGTTCCAGAAACTCCTTTTCGCTTTCGAGCTCCGAGGAAATTACCTCCCGCACCTCCTGAAGGGTCAACCCGGGCAGACGGCGATTCAACAGGCGGGCCAGTTTTTCGATCTCCCGGACCGGGAAGTCCTCGGGAACATTGAAGACGCGATGAATGACCATTCCCGAGGCGCTTACCGCTACCGCCAGGATTACTCCCGGAGAAAGGGGGACAAAATCCAGTTTTACCAGTTTCTCGAATTCCAGTTTGGGGGTGGTGACAATCACCGGAAAACCGGAGAGATCCGAAAGGATGTTGCTTACCGCGCGAAGCAACTCCCCCCAGCTCTGTCCTAACTCCTTTTCCGAGAGACGGGCCTCAATGAGGTGAGTGGTCTCGCGGGGAAGGGGTTCGGGTTCAAGGAGGTGTTCCACGTAATAGCGAAATCCCTCCTCGGTGGGAATGCGCCCGGCTGAGGTGTGAGGTTGGGTGAGGAGCCCCAGATCCTCCAGATCGGCCATGACGTTGCGAATGGTAGCCGGGGAGAGCGGCGGACGGAAACGTTTGGCCACGGTCCGGGATCCCACCGGGGCCGCGGTTTCAATATATTCCTCGGTTACCAGAGCCAGAACCTGTTCCTGTCGTTCGGTAAGCCGATAAACATCGCGCATTTCTATAAAAACTATCTTCTCTCCCTCTTTCTCTGTCAAGGGACCAATCGAGGGTGGAAGGGGGCACGACCGCGGAAGCGGGTTGACAAAGGGGAGGGAGTGTTTTTTAGTAAAGAGGCCGTAATTCTGGAAAGGGGTTGAGGTTATGGATATTTTTACGCCGCAAACACCCATGCCTACCAGGGAGGAGGCTCTGGCTCAACGGGAATGGTACGTGGTGGATGCTTCGGGGAAGGTGTTGGGGCGTCTGGCCAGCGAGATTGCCAAACGTCTGCGGGGCAAACACAAACCTCATTTTGCGCCCCATCTGGATCTGGGAGATTTTATCGTGGTGGTTAACGCGAAAAAGATAAAACTCACCGGCAAGAAATGGGATCAGAAGGTCTATTGGAGGCATTCCGGCTACATGGGAGGCCTTAAACTGAGGACCGCCCGGCAGATGCTGGAGACCAAACCCGAGGAGCTGGTGCGGCTGGCGGTAAAACGGATGCTTCCCAAGAATCGTTTGGGACGCAAGTTGCTCAAGAAGCTCAAGGTTTACGCCGGTCCGGAACACCCTCATCAGGCCCAGAATCCCAAACCCCTTGAACTCTAGGAGGTGATTCGGTTATGGCTGAGACCCAGGAGAGATATTATGCCACCGGAAAGCGCAAGACCGCTATTGCCCGGGTATGGATTACTCCGGGAAGCGGCAGGATAGTGGTTAATCAGAAGGATTTTGACGAATATTTTTACGATCATATCGTGGCCCGGTACATCGTGGAGCAGCCTTTCCGGCTTACCGGGACCGAGGGTAAGTTTGATGTATATTGTACGGTAAAGGGCGGGGGTAAGAACGCGCAGGCCGAGGCTATTCGTCACGGCATTGCCAAGGCCCTGACCGCCTATCACCCCGATTACAGGCCTCCTCTGAAAAAGGCCGGGCTGCTTACCCGGGATGCCCGGGTCAAAGAGCGCAAGAAGTACGGTCTGCGGGGGGCCCGCCGCGGTCAGCAGTACTCCAAACGGTAATCACCTTCCCTCAGGGGGCGATGCCCATGGTTCGGGTGGCCGTGGTAGGGGCCACAGGATATACGGGTCTGGAGTTATTGCGGCTTTCCGGCGGCCACCCGGAGATAAAAGTCGTCCTGGCCACCTCCCGGCGCGAGGCTGGTAAGACTTTATCCGCCTACTGGGGTTTCTCTCCCCTGCCTTACGAACTGGAGATGGTCCCTCCGGATCCGGCGAGGATCGCTTCCGAGGCCGAGGTGGCCTTTCTCTGTGTTCCCCACGGCACCGCCCAGGAGATGGCGGCGGAACTTCTGAATAAGGGCCTGAGGGTGATTGATCTTTCGGCGGATTTTCGTCTGCCGGATCCCGCGGTTTATGAAACCTGGTACGAGGTTCCCCATCGCTACCCGGAACTTCTCGGGGAAGCGGTTTACGGGTTGAGTGAGATCTATGGCCAGAATCTGCGCCGGGCCCGTCTGGTGGCCAATCCCGGCTGTTATCCCACGGCGGCTCTGTTACCCCTTCTGCCTTTGCTCCGGGAGGGGCTGATCGAAGCCCGGGATATTATTATCGACGCTAAAAGCGGGGTTTCCGGAGCCGGACGCAAGGCCGAGGTATCGCTCTCCTTCTGTGAGGTGAACGAGGATTTCCGGGCTTATCGGGTGGCGGCCCATCGACACACTCCGGAGATAGAAGCCCAGCTTGCCCGGGCCGCAGGTAGAGAAGTTCGGGTGATCTTTACCCCTCACCTTACGCCCATGCAGCGGGGCATTCTGGCCACCATCTACGTCTATCCCCGGGAAGGGGAGGAGCGAATCCATGAATTCCTGAGAGAATTTTACGCCTCCAGTCCCTTTGTGGAGGTGCTTCCCCGGGGGAGGTTTCCCCGGGTGGCGGCGGTCCGGGGTACCAATCTCTGCCAGGTGGGCCTTAAGCTCGATCCCCGCACCGGGCGTCTCCTCCTCTTTTCCGCCATCGATAATCTGATCAAAGGGGCCAGCGGTCAGGCCCTGCAGAACCTGAACCTGATGTACGGTTTTCCGGAAGACCTGGGGCTCCCCCGGAGTCCGGTTTTTCCCTGAATTATGCGCAATATTAAGCTGGTCATCGCTTACGACGGAACGAATTATCTGGGCTGGCAGCGTCAGAAGCAGGGTCCGACCATTCAGG
>WGAR01000141.1 GCA_015494725.1 Thermodesulfobacteriaceae bacterium
CCGGTCCCCCTTCCTCCGGCTAAGGTTCCGCGCCCGGATCTGATTCTCATCTCCCATGCCCATCTGGATCACCTGGATCGTTCGGCCTTAAGGCATCTGGCTGCGGATTCCCGGGTGGTGGCCGGCATCGGAACCGGAAAGTATCTTTCTGGATACCGGTTGGTGGAGCTGGACTGGCTGGAAGAGGTCCGGATAGGGGGAATCCTGATCCGGGCTCTTCCGGTACAACACTGGTCCCAGAGGGGGCTTCTGGATCATAATCGCAGTCTCTGGGTGGCCTACCTGGTGGAGATAGACGGCCTGCGGCTCTTTTTCGGGGGAGATACCGGTTACTTTCCGGGGTTTCGCGAGATCGGAGCGGAGTTCGGCCCTTTTGACCTGGCCTTTCTGCCCTGCGGGGCCTATGAACCCCGGGACCTCATGGCCCCCTTTCACCTGAATCCCGAGGAGGCCGTACAGGCGGCCCTGGACCTAAGGGCCCGGGAGGCCGTTCCCATCCACTGGGGAGCCTATTCCCTGGGGGATGAAGCCCCGGAGGACCCTCCCCTGCGCTTCGCCCGGGAGGCCCGGAAACGGGGGCTTAAGGCCAAGGTCCTCTATCCGGGAGAAGGGTTCAGACTCTAGGAGTGATTGCGGATGAAGAATTTGTATTCCCAGAGGGCCAGATCGTTATTCGGGGAAGCCACCAGCTGAAACCCGTAAGCGGCCTCGATTTCCCCCAGAAAATCCATTTCTTCGGCCAGAAATTCGGCTATTTCGGGATGAAGACGTATTTCCACCACCTTGTTGCGGAGATGGGGGCCCATGCGTTCCAGGCGACGAAATATTTCGTAACAGATGGTGCGGCGGCTCTTGAGACGACCCTCCCCTCCGCAACAGGGACAGGTCTCCTGGAAGACCTCGTAGAGCGATTCCCGGCGGCGTTCCCGGGTCATCTCCAGGAGTCCAAAGTCCGAGATGGGTTTCACCGCGGTCTTGGCCCGGTCCCGCCGCAGGGCCTCCTTAAGGGTCTGATAGACCTCCTCACGATGCCCGGGATCTTCCATGTCGATGAAGTCGATAACGATGAGCCCACCGATGTTGCGCAGCCGTAACTGATAGGCGATCTCTCTTGCGGCTTCCAGGTTAGTCCGAAAGACCGTTTCCTCCAGATCGCGTTTGCCCACATAGCGTCCGGTGTTGACATCTATGGCCGTGAAGGCCTCACAGGGTTCGATGACGATGAACCCCCCGGATTTCAGCCATACCCGGGGAGAAAGAAGTCGGCGGGGGTCCACCTCCAGCCCGTAGGTCTCGAAGAGATCCCTGGGACCTTCATGAAGACGTACACAGCCCTTAAGATGCGGTGCGGCCCGGGAGAGAAATTCCAGGATCTTTTCGTATTCCCGGCGATCATCGATCACCACCGAGGAGACCTCCCGGGTGAGGAGATCCCGCACCGCCCGCAGACTGGCTTCGGGTTCCTCATACACCAGCGCCGGAGCCCGGACCTTTTCCGCCCGAGCGGAAATTTCCTCCCAGAGGGAGAGAAGAAAATCCATTTCCGGTTTGATTTCCTCGGCCCGAGCCCCCTGGGCCGCGGTACGAACGATCCAGCCCGTTCCCGGAGGGCGATTTTCCTCTACGATCTTTTTCAAACGTTCCCGTTCCGTTTCCTCTTTGATCTTCCGGGAGATGCCGATATGGCTCATGTAGGGTAGATAGACCAGATAATGCCCGGGGAGGGTGATGTTGGTGGAAAGCCGGGCTCCCTTGGATCCCACCGGTTCCTTGATCACCTGAACCAGGATCTCCTGCCCTTCGCGCAAGACCTCGCAGAGCGCCCGGGCCGGGGAGAGATCGTTCTCGGAGAAGAGTTCCTCCCCCTCCAGGATGGGCAGAAAGTCGCCCCCGTAGAGGAAGGCCGTTCGGGAAAGCCCCACTTCCACGAAAGCCGCTTTCATCCCCGGAAGCACCCGTACCACCCGCCCCTTGTAGATATTTCCCACCACCCCGCGTTCCTTGGGGCGTTCCACATAGAATTCCACCAGCTGTCCCTCTTCCACCAGGGCCACCCTGGTTTCGTAGGGGGCGTAGTTGATGAGAAGCTCGGCCAAGAATCCTCCCTGCGGAAAATTTTTGCTATTACAGCTTTTCTATAAACCGCTCCATGAGCCGGGTCAAACGGGATTCGGCCTTTTGTGCCTGAGCGATAACTTCCTCCAGAAGGATGGGACGGAAATGATCCGGGTCGTTCACGTTGGCGATGACCGAAACCCCCAGGACCTCCATGCCCGCATGTACCGCCACGATGACCTCCGGCACGGTGGACATGCCCACGGCATCGGCCCCTATGAGACGTAAGAACCGGGTTTCCGCCGGGGTCTCCAGGCTGGGACCGGGCACCGCCACATAGACCCCCTCCCGGATGGTTTCCCCGAGTTCGCGGGCCGTTTCCCGGAAGAGGTGCCGCAGTCTCGCGCTGTAAGCCCGGGAGAGATCCGGAAATCTGGGGCCCCAGTCCTCCCGATTGGGCCCCCGAAGCGGGTTTTCCGGGATCAGATTGATGTGATCCCGGATGAGCATGAGATCCCCGGGACGAAAATCCAGGTTAAGCCCCCCGGCGGCGTTGGAGACCACCAGGATACGGGCTCCCAGGAGACTCATTACCCGCAGGGGGAGGGTGATCTCCCGGGTGGAATATCCCTCGTAGTAGTGAAAACGTCCCCGAAAGGCCGCCACCCGTTTCCCGGAGAGGGTGCCCACCACCAGCTCCCCGGCGTGACTTTCCACCGTGGAGACCGGAAAATGGGGAATCTCCGGATAGGGGATGGTGGTAAGGGCCTGGATCCTGCCCCCTATCCCAGAAAGGCCGGTGCCCAGAACGATGAGGATCTCCGGGGTAAAAGGAAGTCGCCGGGCCAGGTAGGCGCGGGCTTCCTCCACCCGGGTGAAATAATCCTTCATGCCTCACCTCCAGAAAGGGTCCTTAGCGTCCGGGCTGCATCCGGAGAGATACTGCGCAGATGAAGATCGCGCTGGGGAAAGGGAATTTCGATTCCGGCTTCCTGCAGGGCCTGATACAGGGCATAATAATAGTCGCTTTTGATGCCGCTTATGGCCCTCTGAACCTTGGACTGCCGAATCCATACCACCAGGGAGAAGTTGAGACTGCTGTCCCCGAACCCATCGAACCAGACCCGGATGGGATGATCCGGATCCTCCTCGGTGAGGGGAATCCGGCGGGCCACACGGGTGGCTACCTCCTCCACCTTCCGGGGATCGCTTCCGTAAGCCACTCCGAAGGGGATGCGCAGACGGCGCCAGTCGTCCTCATAGGTCCAGGTGGAGATGCGCTTGGCGATGAATTCGGAATTGGGCACGATGAGGTCCTGCCCGTCGAAGGTGCGAATTATGGTGGCCCGCATGGAGATCTTTTTTACTACTCCCATGGTCCCGTCCTCGAATTCCACCAGATCGCCTATTCTCAGGCTCCCCTCGGTAAGGAGGATGATTCCGGCAATGAAATTGCTGGTGATGGACTGAAGTCCGAAACCTATCCCCACTCCCAGGGCTCCCAGGAGGATCCCCACCTGGGTGAGGTTGATACCGGCACTGGAAAGGGCCACCAGGACCAGGATCAGGGCCAGCAGATAATAGGCCAGGGTGGTGAGCGAGGCGGCGAAGTTGGGCTGAAGGTGTATCCTCCGTACCAGAAAACCCTCCATCCTTCGGCGCAGGAAGCGCAACCCCATCAGCCCCAGAACCAGGACCAGCAGAAACTTAAGGATCCCGAGCAGGGAAAGGGATACCGACCCTATGCGCCAGAAAGGATAGGTGAGGATCCTTTGCAAGAGTTCCATTTCGTCCTAATCTTAGCAAAAGCGATTTTCCGGGGAAAGGAGTACCAGGAATGAAGATAGTGCGCTATCGCTGGCAAGAGCAGGAGGGTTGGGGACGCCTGGAGGGAGACCGCATTTTCTCTCTTCCCGGGGTACCGGGCACAAGCAACCTTCCCCCAGAGGGTCTGCCTCTCACCGAGGTGGTTCTTCTCCCTCCCACCACCCCTACCAAGATCGTGGCCGTGGGGCTTAATTATCGGGATCACGCCGAGGAACTGGGCATGGAGCTTCCCGCGGAGCCGCTCCTCTTTCTTAAACCTCCCTCGGCGGTAATCGGTCCGGAGGATCGGATCCTGCTTCCTCCGGGGGTGGGGAGGGTGGATTACGAGGCCGAACTCGCGGTGGTGATGGGGCGCCGGGCCAAGAACATATCCCCCCACGAGGTGCCCCGTTATCTTCTGGGCTACACCTGTTTTAACGATGTTACCGCCCGGGATCTCCAGAAAAAAGACGGCCAGTGGACCCGGGCCAAGGGCTTTGATACCTTCGCCCCGGTGGGCCCCTGGATCGAAACCGATCTCGATCCCTCCGATCTCCGCATCCGGGCTTATCTCAACGGCCAGATGGTCCAGGACTCCTCCACCCGAAACCTGGTCTTTCCGGTCTTCGAACTGGTGAGTTTCATCTCCCGGATCATGACCCTCAATCCCGGGGACATCATCGCTACGGGTACTCCCCCCGGGGTGGGGCCTCTGGCCCCGGGGGATGTGATCGAGATCGAGGTGGAGGGAGTGGGACGCCTGGTGAATTTTGTGGAAGGGGATTAAATTAAGTTTCATGGCGCTTCCTGCGGAAAAGCTTCCCCGATATACCTTTCGGGATTACCTCTCCTGGGAGGGGCGCTGGGAACTTATCCAAGGCGTGCCCTACGCCATGACCCCTCTCCCCTCCTTCAGGCATCAGATTATAAGCGGGCGCATTCACGTGGAACTCACCCGAGCCCTTAAGGATTGTTCCCTCTGCGTACCCCTGCTTCCGGTGGACTGGAAGGTCGATGAATATACGGTCCTTCAGCCGGACAACCTGGTCTTTTGTGGAGAGCTTCCTCCCGAACCCCCTCTTACTGAACCCCCGGTCCTTATCTTTGAGGTCCTTTCCCCGGGAACCGAGGCCAAGGATCGAGGTCTTAAGTTCGGGATCTATGAAAGGGCCGGGGTGAAGTATCTGGTCTTGGTGGATCCGGTGAAGGAAGAGGCCGAAATCTATACGCTCTCCCGCGGCCATTACGAGCTCTTCCGCAGGGTCCAAAAGGAAAAGGTGGGTTTTGATCTATCTTCTTGCCGTATAGAAATAGATTTCGGAAGGATTTTTACAGGGGGTTAGAGGATGAAGGGCAAAGTGGTGGCCCTTTCGGTAAGCCGCGAGAAAGGGGTGCCCAAGGAGAATGTTCCGGAAGTACGAATTGTGGAGGGATACGGGGTGGAGGGTGATGCGCACGGAGGGGCCTGGCATCGTCAGGTAAGTTTTCTCGACACCCGGACCCTGGAATATATGCGGGATCTCCTGGGGCGGGAGGTCCGCCCCGGAGAGCTGGCCGAAAACGTTACCGTGGATCTGGATCTCTCCGGGGTCAGGGTGGGGGATCGGATCGCCGCCGGGGAGTGTCTTTTCGAGGTCACCCAGATCGGCAAGAAATGCCATACCGGATGCGCCATCTTTCAGCGGGTAGGGCGCTGCGAGATGCGCAACCGGGGAGTCTTTGCCCGGGTCCTCCGGGGAGGAGTCTTACGGGTGGGGGATCCGGTAACCCTTCTGGAGGGAGATGGCCCATGAGACCGGAATCGGCTTCCGCAGGCAAGGTCTTTGTACCCCGTTTGGTGGCCTGGGAACTTACCCGTTCCTGTAATCTGGATTGTGTTCACTGTCGGGCCGCGGCCTCCCGCGGGCCTTATGAGGGCGAACTCACTACCGAGGAGTGTTTGCGGATCCTTGGGGAGATCGCCGAGGTGGCTCGCCCCATCCTCATCCTTACCGGGGGCGAACCCCTGCTCCGGGAGGATCTTCTGGTGCTGGCGCGGAAGGCCCGGGAGCTGGGGATGCGTCCGGTGCTGGCCACCAACGGCACGCTTCTTACCCGCGAGCTGGCCCGGGAGCTCAAAGAGGCCGGGATCGCCCGGGCCAGTATCAGCCTGGACGGAGCCAGCCCGGAGGCCCACGACGGGTTTCGCAAGATGCCCGGGGCCTTTGAGGGGGCCCTGCGGGGTATCGAGATCCTCAAAGAAGCGGGCATTCCCTTCCAGATCAATACCACGGTCACGGCCCGAAACCTGGAGGAACTCCCCAAGGTGCATGAGCTGGCCAAACGATTGGGGGCCGTGGCTCATCATATCTTTCTCCTGGTTCCGGTGGGCCGGGGACGGGATCTGGCCGAAGAAAGTCTCCCTCCGGAGATCTACGAAAAGACCCTGCACTGGTTTTACGAACAGAGGGAGACCGCCGGGTTGCATCTCAAGGCCACCTGCGCCCCCCATTATTACCGGATCCTGCGGGAACGGGCCCGGGCCGAGGGCAAATCCGTAACCATGGAGACTTTCGGTCTGGATGCCGTGACCCGGGGGTGCCTGGCCGGAACCGGTTTCTGCTTCATTTCCCACACCGGAATCGTCCAGACCTGCGGGTATCTGGAGATCGAGTGCGGCAACCTCCGTCGCCAGAGGTTCCCGGAAATATGGTGGAACTCCGAGGTCTTTCTGAACCTTCGGGATTTCAGCAAATACAAAGGTAAATGCGGAAGATGTGAATATCTGCGGGTTTGCGGAGGATGTCGAGCCCGGGCCTACGAAGCCACCGGCGATTATCTGGAAGCCGAGCCTCTCTGTACCTATGAGCCCCGCAAACCGGTTTAATCAAAGATAAGGACCTTTTCCATAACCAGGCGGATCCCGGCTTCCAGAAGTTCTTCCTCGGAAAGCTCCTCCGGCGGTTTCTCCAGTTCCATCTCTATCCTTCCGGCCTTCAGCTCCTCCCGGAACCGCGGAAGATCGTAACAGGCCAGGAAGATGAGATCCAGCTGGTCGCCGGTGAGCGGGGTATCGGCATGGCGCTGTCTCCGGGCCACCACCTCCCCGAAGAGATCGTTGAAATAATGATAGGGTTCCAGACCCTGCTCGGCGATGAAGGCCCGAACGGTTAGGGGCCGTTTTTCGTAATGCCCCTTACAGTGGGTCTCCCGAATGATACGATAGACTTCCACCTTCTTACCGGTTTCCGGATCCCGGCGTACGAAACGGGCCAGGGGATAAATCCTGCAGGCCGAAGGACGATCGGCATACACCGAACACCCCTCCGGACGCAAAAAGGGGCAGGCGAAGTCATGGGAGTTCATGTGGACGGCGATTACCGGAAGCTGGGTGACCTCGCCGATATAGACCTCCCCGTAGCGTTCGATGAATTCCTCCGGCGAAAGCCCCAGGGCCCGCCGGAGTCGGAGGAAATCATACGGCGAAAGCACCAGATGGACATCGTAACAACACCGGTTAAAACAGGGTACGCCCGGATGACAGGCAAAGACCAGTTCGTCGTCCAGGCCGAGTTCTCTGGGATCAAATACCGGCTCTTCCACTTTTTGGCCCCCGTGAAATTTTGAGCTAAAATACCCTGGAAAACGCCGGAGGGGAAGTTCACCGTATGCGCACCCGTTCACCCTGGTGGAATCTGGTCTTTCTGGTGGTGCTTATCTTTGCCTTTCTCATTGTGCGTTATTACAAGTCTTCCCCTCCCCGCACCCTGCTTTCTCGCTCCCCGGTGGTGGACCCTGAAGGCCAACCCCTGGGGGAGGCGGTCTTCTGGAAGGAAACCCCCGGGCGGATCCTTCTCCGGCTGGAGCTCGGATCCAAGCCGCCGGAGCCGCTTCTGGTCATCCTTTATCCGCGCGAAGGGGTAGGGTGGGAAATAGGCCGGTTAAAGGATACCCTTTTTCTGCGTTCTCTGAAGATGAAGTTCCTTCCGGAGAGGATCCTGCTCAAGGGGAGCAGGTCCGGACGTATTTACGGGGAAGTAAACCTTAAAAAGCCTAACGAGAGGTAATGGATCATGCCGCGCAAGAGACGGGGATTTCACACCAAGTTCATCTTTGTGACCGGAGGGGTGCTTTCCTCTCTGGGGAAAGGGCTGGCTTCGGCCTCCATAGGGGCCCTGCTGGAGGCCCGGGGTCTTCGGGTCACCTTCCAGAAACTGGACCCTTACATCAATGTGGATCCCGGTACCATGAACCCCTTCCAGCACGGAGAGGTCTATGTGACCGACGATGGGGCCGAGACCGATCTGGACCTGGGACATTACGAACGTTTCACCTCCGCCCGCATGGGGCACAAGAACAACTACACCTCCGGGAAGATCTATTTTTCGGTGATCACCAAGGAACGTCGTGGGGATTATCTGGGGGGAACGGTTCAGATCATCCCCCATGTGACCGATGAGATCAAGGCCGCCATCCTCCAGCTGGCCGGAAGCGAGGTGGATGTGGCCATCATCGAGGTGGGGGGGACGGTGGGGGACATCGAGAGCCTGCCCTTCCTGGAGGCCATCCGCCAGCTCCGTTACGATCTGGGGCGGGACAACACCCTTTATATCCATCTCACCTACGTGCCCTATATCAAGACCGCCGGGGAACTCAAGACCAAGCCCACCCAGCACAGCGTAAAGGAGCTGAGGGCCATAGGTATTCAGCCGGATATCCTCCTGTGCCGGACCGAACGGTTTCTGCCACCGGAGGTCAAGAAGAAGATCGCCCTTTTCTGTAACGTGGAAGAGGATGCCGTGATCACCGCCAAGGATGTGGGCTGTATCTATGAGATACCCCTGGTATTTCACCGGGAGGGACTGGACGAAAAGATCGTGGAACTCCTGAACATCTGGACCCGGGAGCCGGATCTGAGCGTGTGGGAGGAGCTGGTTCGCAAGTACAAGAACCCCAAGGATCGGGTGACCATAGCCGTGGTGGGTAAATACGTGGATCTCAAGGATTCCTACAAGAGCCTGCACGAGGCCCTGGTGCACGGGGGCCTGGCCAACGAGGTGCGGGTGGATATCCGTTATGTAAGCGCGGATGAGATCACCCCGGATAACGTGGCCGAGGTCCTCTCCGGGGTTCAGGGGGTGCTGGTGCCCGGCGGATTCGGTTACCGGGGGGCCGAGGGTAAGATCGAGGCCATACGCTTCGCCCGGGAGAACGGTATCCCCTTTTTCGGGATCTGTCTGGGAATGCAGCTTGCGGTCATCGAGTTTGCCCGGAATGTGGCCGGTCTTTCCGGGGCCAACTCCACCGAATTCGATCCGGACACCCCCCATCCGGTCATTTACCTTATGCGGGAGTGGTTCAATTATCGAACCCAGCGGGTGGAAGTGCGGGACGAGAAATGCGACAAGGGCGGAACCATGCGTCTGGGGGCCTATCCCTGTCGCCTGATCCCGGGGACCATTGCGCACCAGGCCTACGGTTGCGAGGAGGTCTTCGAGCGCCACCGTCATCGCTACGAATTCAACAATCAATACCGGGAAATCCTCACCGAGAAGGGGTTGCGTATCGCCGGTCTTTCCCCGGACGGAGAACTGGTGGAGATCGTGGAGCTGGAAGGGCACCCCTGGTTTGTGGGCTGTCAGTTCCATCCGGAATTTCGCTCCCGCCCCATGGACCCCCATCCCCTGTTCCGATCCTTTATCCGGGCGGCTCTGGAACACAAGGGTTAGATGGTTACCGAGTGGGAGCGATTAAGAGAACACCTGGGGTATCTCCTGGAGGAGCTGGGGGTTCCTCTCCGGGTGGAGGTCTTCTGGGATCGGCTGTGGGCCTATCTGGTGCGCCTGGCCGAAAGGGCCGCGGAGCTGCATCTTACCGCCTGCCGCACCCTGGAGGAGCGGCTGGAAACCCAGGTGCTGGAGAGCCTGGTCCTGGCCTATCTCCTTCCCCCGGGGGGATACGCGGTGGCGGATCTGGGCAGCGGGGGCGGGGTGCCGGGTCTGATCCTCAAGATAGCCCGCCCGGAACTGGAGGTGGTCCTCTACGAGGCCCATCCGCCTCGGGTGGCTTTTCTCCAGAGTCTGATCGCCGAGCTGGGGCTCTCCGGCGTGCGGGCGGAAAGGAGATTCCTGGGGCGCGAGGGCTGGCCGGAGACACGTTTTCCGGTGGTGGTCTCCCGGGGCTACGGTTCGGCGGAGAAGTTCGCCGCCCAGGCGGCAAGACTTCTCTCCCCTCCGGGGCTGGCCTTTTATCTATGGCGCAACGAGGTGGAACCCCGGGGGGAGCCGGAGAGGTATCTTCGTTTGCTTCAGGAGGTCTCTCTGGCCCTGCCCCGGGAGCGGGGGGAACGCCGTCTTTTGATTTTTGCCGGATGAGCACCCCTTGAAAAGGAAATTTTTTTGTGTTTCCCTGTAAAAGATTCCCGCAGGAGGTCCGGTGAATGGGAGGAAGAAGTCGTAAGTCCGTTTTGCGTCAGAAGCTGGCCAAATATTATCGCGAGCGCGAGAATCCGCTGGCGCTCATGTCCCTGCAGGAGACCCTCATCCGCCAGCACCGGGATCGGTATGATCTTTTGATGCGCAATCTGGAGTATCTTCAGGCCCAGGAAGCCCCTCCGGCCGAGGAGGGAGGGGTCTCCCGGCTTACCATCCGCAAGTTCACCAGCGAGCCGGATAAGAAGTTCCTTAACCGGGCCTTTTATGAGGCCCTTTATCCCATCACCATGGAATATCGCTACATGCCCCTGCACGCCATTTTTGTATGGTATCTCCAGGCCCTGGAGATGGTTTACGGGGAGAAACTCAACAAGACCCATCTTAACCGGCTGCAGAAATGGATTCTGCGATGGCTCACCGCCATGACCCCGGAAGAGGAAATGAATCTCAAAAGTGAGATCGTCACCTGGATCCTCAATCGTTTTACCTAAAAAGGGGGAGGGCCCGGTCCTTTATCTTATCGACGGCACATCCTTTGTCTATCGGGCCCATTACGCGGTAAAGGAATATCTATCCACCTCCTGGGGCCTGCCCACCAAGGCCGTCTATGTGTTTACCCGGATGATGCTCCGGATCCTGCGCGAGTTTCGTCCGGAGTATCTGGCCCTCTGTCTGGATGAGAAGGCCCCCACCTTTCGCCACGAGGCCTACCAGGACTACAAGGCCCAGCGTCCTCCCATGCCCGAGGAACTGGTGGTACAGCTTCCCTATATTCGCGAGATAGCCGAGGCCCTGGGGATTCGGGTTCTCAGTGTTCCGGGCTATGAGGCCGACGACCTCATAGCCACCCTGGCCCACCGTCTTCCGCATCCGGTGGTGATCGTGGCCGGGGATCGAGACCTTTTTCCCCTGGTGAGCGAGAGGATTTACATCTGGGATCCCATCCGCGAGAAGACCATCACTCCCGAGGAGGTCCTCAGGCGTTACGGACTTCCTCCGGAGAAGATTCCGGAGATGCGGGCCCTGGCCGGGGATGCCAGTGATAACCTGCCCGGGGTCAAGGGCATCGGAGAGAAGACCGCCTGCACTCTTATTCGCACCTTCGGCTCGGTGGAGAATCTTTATGCCCGGCTCTCCGAGGTCACGCCGCCCCGTCTGCGGCGTCTGCTGGAGGAGGGCCGGGAGGCGGCTTTTCTTTCCCGCGAGCTTCTCACCCTAAGGACCGATGCCCCGGTCCCGCTGGAGCTTTCGGCCTATCGGGTACGGGATCCCGACTATCGACGTCTTCGGAGCCTTTTCGTGAAACTGGAGTTCCGGCGTCTGCTCGCGGAGCTGCCCTCCGAAAGAGACCTGGGGGCGGAAGTGCGCAGGGTGGACGGGATTCCCGAAGAGGCCTTTTCCGGAGGACCGGTGGCCCTGTGGGTTTCTCCGTCCCGGGGTCTTTTCGGCGGGGCATGGGCAACCCTGGGGCTGGCCAACTCGGACCGGGCCTGGGAACTCTCCGGTGTCTCCCCCTCGCAGTGGCGCAAGCTTCTGGCGGCCAAGCCGCAGGCCTGGATCCTCTACGACCTCAAGGCCCTGGCCCATCTTCTGGGAGAAGCCCCCTCCCTTCAGGGAGAGATCTTTGAGGTCAAACTGGCGGCCTGGCTTCTGGACCCCACCCGCAAGAGTTATCTCCTGGAGGAACTGGCCCAGGAATACCTGGGGGCCCGTTTGCCTGCCCCGGAGGAGGAAAAGGGTTGCGGGGCCCGGGCCCTGGCCCTGGCTCAACTCTACCCCTTTTTAAGGGAGGAGATTTCCCGCGCCGGGATGGAAAGACTCCTTCTGGAGGTGGAGACCCCGCTTGCCCTGGTCCTTTTCCGGATGGAAAGGGTCGGGGTGCGCGTGGATCGGGAGTATCTGCGCCGTCTGGCCCGCGAACTGCGGGAGAGACTTAAGGAACTGGAAGAGGAGGCCCACCGTCTGGCCGGAGAGGTTTTCAACCTGCGTTCCGGAAGGGATCTCTCCCGCATCCTTTTCCAGAAGCTGGGACTTCCCCGGGGGAAACGCACCCCCAAGGGCACGGGATATTCCACCGATGTGGAGGTGCTTTCGGAACTGGCCAAGCAGCATCCGTTGCCGGAGAGGCTCCTGCGTTATCGAAGCCTTTACAAGTTGCTTTCCACCTACGTGGAGCCGCTCCTGGCCCTGGCGGACTCCCGCGATCGGGTGCACACCACCTTCCACCAGACCGGCACCGCCACCGGACGTCTTTCCTCCTCGGATCCCAATCTTCAGAATATCCCGATCAAGGGGGAGGAGGGGGAGTGGATTCGTCGGGCCTTCGTGGCCGAGGAGGGCTGGCGGCTTCTTTCCGCGGATTATTCCCAGATCGAGCTGCGGCTGCTGGCCCATTTTTCCGGGGACGAGAATCTGCGTCGGGCCTTCCTGGAGGGACGGGATATCCATGCCACCACCGCTGCCGAGATCTTCGGTATCCGTCCCGAAGAGGTAACCCCGGAGATGCGCCGGTTGGCCAAGGTCATAAATTTTGGTATTGCTTACGGTATGAGCGCCTTCGGCCTGGCCAAGGAACTGGGGCTGGATCTGGTTCAGGCCCGGGCCTTCATCGAAAGGTATTTTCAGCGTTATCCCGGGGTCAAACGTTATATGGAGGAAAAGGTGGCCGAGGCCCGGGAGAAGGGATATGTGACCACTCTCCTGGGGCGCAGACGGCCCATCCCCGGGCTTAAGGCCCGGGAGAAAAGCGTACGGGAGTTCGCCGAGCGCACGGCCATCAACACCCCTATCCAGGGATCCGGAGCGGATCTGATCAAACTGGCCATGCTGGCCATAGACCGCAGACTGGCTCAGGAGGGGTACACCGCCCGTCTCATCCTTCAGGTGCACGACGAGTTGCTCCTTGAGGTCCCGGAGGAGGAGATAGAAGAGGTCCGGGAATTGGTCCGAAAAGAAATGGAGGAGGTTTATCCTCTGAGCGTGCCCCTTAAGGTCAACCTGGCCACGGGGAAAAACTGGGCGGAGGCCAAGGCCTGATGTGGGAACCCTGGGAGGGCGGTTATGAGATCAATCGCGATCCGGCCCATATCGAGATCCTGCTTCAGGATCTCAAGAAGATGGGTTACTGGGTCATCTTTGTCAGCGGACGCTTTCGTTCCGGCCCTACCCTTTTGCTGGAGGTGCTCAGGGACCATCTGGTCTTCGATTATCCCCGTCCCTGGTCTCCGGGGTTGACCACCGCCCGGGTGATCTATCGGGACAATTCCAATATCGAGTATTTCTTTCGGGTGGATATCCTGCGCGAGGACCGGGAAGAAAAGTATATCTTCACCTCCCGTCCCTCGGCCATCTTCCGGCTGGAGAGGCGGATGTATTATCGGGTTCCCACCCCTCCGGGTTCCCGGGCCCAGTTTCGGTGGAAGGATCAGGAGGTTACCGGAGACATAGTAAACATCAGCGCCGGAGGGCTGGCCCTGTTGCGCCCCAGCGTCAAGGTTCCGGAACGGGAGATCCTCACCGAGGGGAAGCTGGATCTCTGGGTCTCCTCCACCAGATCCTTCGGCACGGTAGAGATCCCTCGGGCCGAGGTGGTCCGGACGATGGATTCCCCGGATGGCCCCCTTCTGGGGATCAAATTCCATATCCACGAGAAGACCCGCCAGGAGCTTATGCGTTACGTCATTCAGCGGGAGATCGAGATGCGCAAGGCCAAACGGGCCGAGGCCTAAA
>WGAR01000142.1 GCA_015494725.1 Thermodesulfobacteriaceae bacterium
ACGCCCCGGAAAGGTCGAGGTCTCTATGGATTTGGTGGCGCAATTTTTCAAGGTGTTGCATCAAGGAGCGGGCAAGAAGTTGGGATAGACGATGAATTTCCAGCCCTACAATTTCTCCACCTGGACCGTACTCTATTCTTATGTTTTCTGCAACTTCCTCCGAATCCACCGCGGGAGTGTCGGAAAGACTCAGGTAAAAAATATCCGTTTCGGGATCATGCCAGAATTTTATTTCAGACGCAGCCACCTTTTTCCCTCCTTAGAGGCAATTTCACCATCTATTTTGCGACACGGATATACAGTAACAATTTTTACGCCTTTTTCCTCTATGGTAAACACGACCACCAAGTGGATCTTGTTTCCGTAAAGTTCAATTTCTTTTATAGCCACCATGGATTGAGTATGAAGATCGTAGAAGATATATTCCGGCTTAAGAAGGACTTCTTCTATTTTTGAAGGGTTGATCTTGCGATGTTCTATTTTAAGGCGGGCATGTTCGGAATAAAAAATTTTCATTTTTAAGCCCCGGAAAGGTCGAGATCCGGCACAAGCAGCGAGGGGCTTCCGGTGTCGCCGTAAAAGGTGAGGTCCGAGCCCACGGCAGAGACCCGGGAAAGGAGTTCAAAGAGGTTTCCGGAAAGGGCCATGCCGGAGACCGGGCGGGGCCCCTCGGCGGTGTGAAGCACCCCGGAGACCCCCACGGAGAAGTCCCCGGACACCGGGTCGGTGGTGTGCCAGCCGAGCATCTCGTAAACCTCAAAGACTCCTTCGTGGCACAGGTCCTCCCGGGGATGGTCCCCCGGGGAAAGATAAAGGTTGGTGGGAGCCACGGCGGGATGGGCCCGAAAGGAGGGACGCCGGGCATTTCCGGTGGAAACCGTGGAGAAGTGTCGGGCCCAGCGGACATTATAAAGAAAGGAAACCACCCTCCCCTTCTCCACCAGAAGGGTGCGCTTCTGGGGGGTACCCTCGTCGTCGAAGGGTCGAGTTTCCGGACCTCCGGGCCAAAGACCATCATCGATCAGGGTAAGACAGGGAGAAAAGATTCGTTTTCCCTCCTGTCCGGCCAGACGCGATCGGCCACGGGCTACCTCATCGGCGCAGAAGGAAGAGGCCAGAGACTCCAGGAGCTGGACCGCCACCACCGGAGGGAACAAGACCGCCACCCTTTGCGAGGGAACCTTGCGGGCACCGAGCAGGGTCACAGCCCTCTGCACTGCCTGCCGGGAAAGAGCCTCCGGTGAGAGTTCCTCCAGAGATGGCGCCTCGCGCCATTCCCAGGCCGTGCGTTCCTCCTTACCGGAGCGGGCCACCACCGAAAGAAGAAAAGCAAAGCTTCCGCTGGTGAACGCGGTTTTAACTCCCCGGGTCTGGAAAATAAAATATTGGGTACGTCTTCCGGAAAGAGAGGCTCGCTCCACCCGATGGACCCTGGAATCGGCGGAAAAGACCGCCTCCTCTGCCTGAAGGAGAAGTCTTTCCAGTTCCGCGGAAGCGGGGATATCCGGAACCTTCGCCGGGAGTGAGGGTAGCTCCCCGCCCTCCGGGGGATGGGCCTCCTCTTCGGAAAAGAGACTCATCTCATAGGCCCTTTCCATGGCCTCAAGAAGGGATTCCGGGGTGGCCCGGGTGGTGTAGGAAAGTCCGGCCCGGTGGCGGTGAATTACCCTCACAGCCAAAACGGTCTCCCGAAAGGGCTTTACCGCATAGGGAGTACAGTCACGGCGTTCCACGGAAAGGCCTTCCGAAAACTCCCCCCATAATTCGGCCCATACTCCCTTCTTGCGGGCCGCGGTCTCTATAGGCTCGAAAAGATTCTCCGACTCCATCCCCAGCTAATGTAACACCTTTCGCCTTACTCTTTAAGATCCCCGGTTCTTCGGAACCGCTAAGGGGCCTTTTCAAGAGCGCCAAAAGGTATAACTATCTCTTACCGTGGAACCTTTATCCATGCGCCTTTCCCGCTTCCTGGCCCGGGCCGGGGTGACCTCCCGGCGCAAGGCCGAGGAACTCATC
>WGAR01000143.1 GCA_015494725.1 Thermodesulfobacteriaceae bacterium
ACGGTGATCTCCATCCCGGCCCTTCGGGCGGCTTCCTCCACCGCGGCGCAGCCCCCAAGCACGATGAGGTCCGCAAGCGAGACCCGTTTGTTCCCCTTCTGAGAGGAGTCGAACTCCCTCTTGATCCCCTCGAGCACCGAAAGGACCCGCTCAAGGAGCGGGGGGTTGTTGACCTCCCAGTCCCTTAAGGGTTTCAGACGGATGCGGGCCCCGTTGGCCCCGCCGCGCAGGTCGCTGGCCCGGAAGGTAGAAGCTGAGGCCCAGGCAGTAAAGACCAGCTCTGAGACCGTAAGTCCGGAAGAGAGAATCATTTCCTTGAGTTTCCGGATGTCCTCGTCCTCAATGAGGTCAAAGTCCCTTTCCGGAAGGGGATCCTGCCAGGGGAAGACCTCTTCCGGCACCTCGGGCCCAAGGTAGAAGGACCGGGGGCCGAGATCGCGGTGGGTGAGCTTAAACCAGGCCCGGGCAAAGGCCCGCTCGAACTCCTCCGGGTTTTCCAGAAACCGCCGGGCGATCTTCTCATAGACGGGATCGTAGCGCAGGGCGAGATCCGTGGTGAGCATGAAGGGTTTGTGTTTCTTGTGGGGGTCATGGGCGTCGGGGATGATCTCCGGGGCGTCCTTGGCCACCCACTGGTGTTTCCCGGCCGGGCTCCTGGTGAGCTCCCATTCGTATTTAAAGAGATTGTGCAGGAAATTGATGCCGAACTTTATGGGGGTTACGGTCCAGGCCCCTTCGAGACCGCTGGTGAAGGTGTCCGGCCCCTTTCCGGTGCGGTAGTGATAGCGCCAGCCCAGGCCCTGTTCCTCAAGCTCGGCCTCTTCCGGCTCCGGTCCCAGATATTCCTCTCCCGCGGCCCCGTGGCATTTCCCGAAGCTGTGTCCTCCGGCGATGAGGGCCACGGTCTCCTCGTCGTTCATGCCCATGCGGGCGAAGATAGCCCGGATCTCCCGGGCCGCGGCCTTCGGATCGGGGTTGCCCCCCGGCCCCTCGGGGTTCACATAGATGAGTCCCATCTGGGTGGCGGAAAGAGGATCCTCGATGCCCTTCTCCCGCTTCCGGGCTTCGTCCGAAAGCCACTCGCTTTCCGAGCCCCAGTAGGTGATCTCGTCACGCTCCCAGGCATCCGGCCGCCCCCCGGCAAAACCTATAAGCCTTACGCCCATGGATTCCAGGGCCACGTTTCCGGCCAGAATCAGGAGATCGGCCCAGGAAAGCCGCCTTCCGTATTTTTTCTTGATGGGCCAGAGAAGACGCATGGCCTTGTCCAGGTTCACGTTGTCCGGCCAGCTGTTTCGCGGGGCCAGACGCATGTAGGCCCCCCGGGCCCCGCCCCGGCCGTCAAAGAGCCGATAGGAACCGGCGCTGTGCCAGGCCAGGCGCACGAAAAGCGGCCCGTAGTGGCCGAAATCCGCCGGCCACCCTTCCTGAGTGTCGGTCATGAGCCGTCGTAGATCCTCCTTCACCGCCTCGAGATCCAGTTTCCTGAACTCCTCGGCGTAGTCGAATTTTTCACCGTAAGGGTTAGAACGGGCCTCGTTCCGCCTCAGGGGAGAAAGATTCACCCGGTAGCTCCACCACGAGTCCTTCCTCCTCCCGCCACCGGTCAGGGGCTTTTTGGTTTTCTCTTCCATGGAAACCTCCTTGAATTAGATTTAAAGCAATTCTAAACTAAGAAAATTTATTTTCAAGTCTCAAAATTTACTCCGGGAAGGGGACCACGGGGTAGGGGCGGGGGAGGAAGAGTTTCTCGTAAAGATAGAGGGCGTAGCGGTCGGTCATCCCGGCGATGAAGTCGCAGACGATTCTTTCCTTGGGGACTTCCTCGGTGTAGCAGGGCATCTCCCGTTCCCACACCGAATCCCGGCGAAGATAATATTCGTAAAGCTCGATCAGGATCTTGCGGGCCTTCTCGAACTCCCGGCGGACCTCCCGGGCCCGATAAACCCTCTCGAAGAGAAAAGCCCGGAGGTCGGTGAGGGCCTTAAGCACCCGATCCGAAAGATGGAGCCGGCCGTCGCCGGAAGAAAGCGTCTCCCGCACCAGATCCGTAACCAGGGTGTTGATACGGGCGGCATGCCTTCGGCCCAGGACCCGGAGACAGTCCTCGGGGATGTCCTGTTCCCGGATGATCCCGGCCCGCAGGGCGTCATCGAGATCGTGGTTCACGTAGGCGATGAGGTCGGCGATGCGCACCACCTCGGCCTCAAGAGTAAGGGGCGGGTCCTTCTCCGGGGCGAAGATGGGCCCGAGGCCCTTGGAGTGTTTCACGATCCCGTCCCGCACCTCGTGGGTGAGGTTTAACCCCCGGCCCTCTTTTTCCAGGCAGTCCACTACCCGCAGGCTCTGTTCATAGTGCCGAAAACCCCCGGGCACAAGCTCGTTAAGCACCTCCTCTCCGGCGTGTCCGAAGGGGGTATGCCCCAGGTCGTGTCCCAGGGCGATGGCCTCGGTGAGGTCCTCGTTGAGGCGTAAGGCCCGGGCGATGGTGCGGGCGATCTGGGCCACCTCCAGGGTGTGGGTGAGCCGGGTGCGGTAGTGGTCGCCGGTGGGGGCCAGGAAGACCTGGGTCTTGTGTTTGAGACGCCGGAAGGCCTTGCTGTGGATGATCCGGTCGCGGTCCCGCTGGAAACAGGTGCGAAGCGGACATTCGGGCTCGGGCTTAAGCCTTCCCCGCGACCTCCGGGCCTTCGTTGCCCAGGGGGAAAGGATCTTTTCTTCCAGTTTTTCCAGC
>WGAR01000144.1 GCA_015494725.1 Thermodesulfobacteriaceae bacterium
TGGAACGGGTGATTTCCGGGCCGGGGCTGACCTCGGTGGGGGCCTTTTTTTCCGGGAGGGAGTCTCCCCCGGAGGATATCGTTTCCCGGGCCCGGGAGGGGGATCCGGCGGCGGAAAAGGCGGTGCGTTTGGTGGCCAGGGCCCTGGGGCGTGAGGCCGGTAGCCTGGCGGTAAAGACCCTGGCCCTGGGAGGGGTCTATCTGGCCGGGGGGCTGGCTCCGGCCCTGAAACCCTGGTTCGCCGAGGA
The DNA here is from genome assembly GCA_015494725.1 of Thermodesulfobacteriaceae bacterium. Classification (GTDB taxonomy): domain Bacteria; phylum Desulfobacterota; class Thermodesulfobacteria; order Thermodesulfobacteriales; family Thermodesulfobacteriaceae; genus Thermosulfurimonas_A. The sequence continues at coordinate 248 of WGAR01000144.1, forward strand.
GTTTCTGCCGGCCTTTCTGGACAAGGGCCGGCTGCGGTCCCTCCTGGAAAAGATACCCGTAAAGCTGGTACGACATCCCTATGCCGCCCTTCTCGGGGCCGCCCGTTACGCGCGTCTCTCTATGCGGATCTCCCGCTCCGTTTCCGATAAGTAACGAAAATAGATCCGGTAACGGGCCGGGATCTCCTCCGGTAAATGTTCGGACCATTCGATCACCGTTACCCCCCGGGGAATGATCTCCGCAAGCCCCAGGTCATCCACCTCCTCCGGGGACAGGCGATAGAGGTCCACGTGGAAAAGGGGAATACGCCCGGGATATTCGTGGATCAGAGCGAAAGAGGGGCTCACTACATAAACCTCCTCCGGGACTCCCAGGCCCCGGGCCAGTCCCTGGACGAAGGTGGTCTTCCCGCTTCCCAGATCTCCGTAGAGTAAAAGGACATCGCCCGGGACGAGTTCCCGGGCCATCCTTTCTCCCAGAGACCGGGTTTCTTCCGGAGAGCGGGTCTTATGGACGGACATGGAGGGTGAGCTCCCGCAGAAGCCGGGGCAGGTGATCCGCCACCTCGGAGGCAGAGAAACCGTAGGGCCCGATGCGGCGGGCGAGTTCGTCGGCGGAGGCACCGTGCAGGAATACGGCCAGGGCTGCGGCCTCGAAGGGAGGGTAGCCCTGGGCCAGCAGGGCCCCGAGCATACCGGAAAGGACATCCCCCATCCCCCCCTGGGCCATTCCGGGGTTGCCGGAGGAGTTTACGGCTTCGTTTCCGTCCGGGGCCACCACCACCGTGGCCGCACCCTTGAGGACCACCACCTGTCCGGAAAGTCGGGCGGCCTCCCGGGCTGCGGCCAGTCGGTCTTCCTGGATACGGTCCTTGGGCCAGCCCAGGAGCCGGGACATCTCTCCCGGATGGGGGGTAAGGACCCGCGGAGCCCTGGCCTGGCGCAGGGATTCCAGGTTTCCGGAAAGAGCGGTCAGGGCATCGGCGTCCAGCACCGCCGGTACCGGCAGTTCCACCGCCAATCTTCGGGCCAGTTCCCGGGCTGCTTCGGAAAGCCCCAGCCCCGGCCCCACCACCGCCGCCCTCATCCGGGAGGCTACCTCAAGAAGCGTTCCGGCGCAGGAGCAGGAGAGCTCCTGGTCGCGGGTCTCGGGCTCAAGCCCCAGGGTGAGGACTTCGGGTAAATAAGAGGCGTAGAGGGTCTGGAGGCTGCGGGCTCCGGCCAGGGTAACCAGCCCGGCTCCGGCCCGGAGGGCCCCACGGGCGGCAAGAACGGCTGCTCCGGTCTTGCCCCGGGATCCGGCCACCACCAGCACATGCCCGTAAGTACCCTTATGCGTATCCGGCCGGCGGGGGCGGAGCCTGGAGAGGGCCCACTGCCGATCCAGCAGAAAACGCCGGGGGGCCTTCTCCTCCACCACCCGTTCGGGCATTCCTATGTCGATGATCCGGAGTTCCCCGGTATATTCCCGGCCGGGGTAAAGGTATTGCCCCACCTTGGGAAGGGCCATGGTGGCGGTGAGACAGGCCCGTACCGCCACTCCCAGAGGTCGTCCGGTGTCCGCGGACAAGCCGGAGGGCATATCCACAGCCACCACCGGACGTCCGGAGGTGTTCATGAGTTCCACCGCCCGGGCGAATCTGCCGGAAACCTCGCGGGAGAGTCCGGTCCCGAACAGGGCATCTACCACCACCCCGCAGGAACGCAGTTCCGGTTTTAGCCCCCGGACCTCCTCTTCGGAAAGGACCGGGATCAGGGGAAGACCGGCGTATTTTGCGATACGGAGATTGATGGCGCTTTCGCCCCGGAATTTTTCCTCCGGGGCCAGGAGGAAAACCCTTACCGGGAACCCCCGGGCGGCCAGATGACGGGCCACCACCAGACCATCGCCTCCGTTGTTCCCCGGGCCGCAGAGGATGGCCACTCCCTGCCGGGCCTGGTCTTCCAGGCGTTCCAGCAGGAATTCCACGGTGCCCCGGCCGGCGTTTTCCATGAGTACCTCGGCCGGCACCCCCACCTCCTCAATGGTATAACGGTCGAGTTCCTGCATCTCCCGGGCATAGACCAGGCGTTTCACCTCTAGCCTCCTTTTTCCAGTACTACCACGGCCAGGGCCAGGCCGGCCTCATGGGTTATGGACACCCAGAGGCGATCGGCCCGGGAAAAGACCATCTCCCGGGCCCTTCCCCGCAGAAACAACCCCGGCTGTCCGGACCGGGGATCCCTTACCAGGGCCACCTCCCGGGGGGAAAATCCGGAAATACCGGTCCCCAGGGCCTTGCCCAGGGCCTCCTTGGCCGCAAAGGAGGCCGCCAGGGCCTCGGCCTCACGGGATTTACTCCGGGCATAAGCTATCTCTTCCTCGGAAAAGATCCGCCGTAAAAACCTCTCTCCATAATTCCGGAGAAGTCTTTCCACCCGCTCCACCTGCACCAGATCCACACCCAGCCCGCAAATCACAAACCCTATTATAGCACTTTACCCGTCCTTGACTTAGTGTTACTTTCAGCATAAAGTTGTTACCCAAGACCTTACGGGAGGTGCGTCATGCTGAAGAGGTTAGGATGGCTGGTTTTGTTCCTGGGATGGCCGGCTCTGGTTTGGGCCCATTTCCTCATCACCGTACCCTCCCGGGGCGGTGGCTACGGGGTGAGGGGGCAGGAGACCTCTTTCTGGCTCCTTTTCGGGCACCCCTTTGAGGGAATCCTTTATGACCTCAAGGTCCCCAAGGCTTATATGATCAATCCCTCGGGCCAGAAGGAATCCCTTTCCCTGGTCCGCATCGAGGTCCAGGATTATGCCTCCGGAAAGAAGAGATTCGGTTATCGGGCTGGTTATCTTCCCACCCGCCGGGGGGATTATCTCCTGTGTGTGGTCTCCCAGCCCTATCTCAATGAGGAGGAAGGGGTGGTCTGGCAGGATCATATGAAGGTCCCTTTTCACGTTCAGGTGGAGAAGGGATGGGAGAACAGATGCGGTTTCACCCTGGAGATAGTCCCCCTTACCCGTCCTTATGGTTTGCGGGTGGGGCAGGTGCTGCGGGGCCGGGTCCTTCTTCAGGGTAAACCCGCCGCCGGGGTTACCATCGAGCTGGAAAAATTCAACGGTTTCTATATCCCGGACGAGAAACTCCCGGTGGATGCCTACGGTCGCATCAACGATCCGCTTATCACCCAGACCCTGGTGACCGATGAGGAGGGATACTTCGTGGTGGGTTTTCCTGAAGCGGGATGGTGGGTGATCAATGCCTCGGTCTCCGCGGGAAAGACCCATTACGCCAATCGTACTTTTCCCCTGGTGATTCGGTCCGGGATGTGGATCTATGTCTTCCCGGCGCCTCATATCCCCTCCACCGGTCTGGAATTGCTTAAGGGGTTGCACTGATGCATATCGCCGACGGTGTTCTTCCGGCCTGGGTTTCCGCGACGGGGTGGGCGGTTACCGCCCCCGGTGTGGCCGTAAGTCTGCGAAGGCTCCCGGTGGAGGAGGTCCCCAGGGTGGCCCTTATTACCGCGGCGGTCTTTCTGGCCTCGCTTATCCATGTCCCCCTGGGGCCTACCAGCGTTCATCTCATCCTTAACGGCCTGGCCGGTATCCTCTTGGGGCCGCTGGCCTTCCTGGCCTTCTTTGTGGCCCTAACCCTTCAGGCCCTCCTCTTTCAATTCGGAGGGATCTTTTCGCTGGGGGTGAATACCCTGGTCATGGGAGGGCCGGCCTTTCTGGTGGGGTGGCTTTCGCGTCGCCTCCCGGGGCTCAGGAGGCCCCTGCCGGCCGGCCTCCTGGGCGGAGCCGCGGTACTGGTCTCCGGGGTGTTTCTGGCCCTGGCCCTGTCTCTGGCCGGCGAGGGGTTCGTTTCGGTGGCCAAGCTGGCCCTGGGAGTCCATCTTCCCGTGGCCCTGGTGGAAGGGATTATTACCGGTCTGGTGGTCCTTCTGCTGCAAAGGCTACGCCCGGAAATCCTGCTGGCCCTTCTCCTGCTCTTCCTCCTTCCCACTCCCTCGCAGGCCCACCGGCTGGATGCCGATGTCTTCCTCACGCCTCAGGGGATCCGGGTGGAGGCCTATTTTCCGGATGGAACCCCCGCTCGCGACGATCTGGTGGTGGTCTATTGCGGGGACCAGAAGGTGGCTCAGGCCCGAACCGATGAGCAGGGGGTGGCCCTTCTGCCCCGCCCCCGGAACTGTACTCAGGCCAAAATAGTGGTAAGCGGGGCCCTGGGG
>WGAR01000145.1 GCA_015494725.1 Thermodesulfobacteriaceae bacterium
CCCGGGTGTTTCGTTCGTTTCGGGGCCAGAAAGGCCGGGCTGGAGAATGTCCCGGCCCACAGTCCCCGGTTTGATTTCGACGAGAGAGTGCTTCCCATCGGGGCCCGTTTCTTTTTTGAGGTGGCGCATATCGCCCTGAAGGAGGCCGAAGATGCTGAGATTTAAGGAGAGCGAGCCCCTCACCCTGGGGATAGAGATCGAGTTTCAGATCCTGGAGCCGGAAGACTTTTCCCTGGCCCCGGCCGGCCCCAGGATCCTGAGCCGGGCCCGGCGGGACCCGGAGCTCCGGGAATACGTCAAACCGGAGTTTATTCGGTCCATGATCGAGATCGTTACCCCGGTGTGTGCCTCGGTTTCCGAGGCCGAGGCCTGGCTGAGAAAGGCCCTGCGTCGCCTGGAGGACCTGGCCCGGGAGGAGGGGTGCCTTCTTTATGCCGCCAGTCTTCATCCCTTTTCCCGGGCCTCGGAACAGAAGGTCTGGGATGACCCCCGATATGAATCCCTGCGGGAGGAGCTTCAGATCGTGGGGCGCCGTTTCATCTCCCAGGGGCTGCATATCCATCTGGGCATGCCCTCGGCCGAGGACTGCCTGCGGGTTTATCGCTGGTTTCGTCTTTATCTTCCCCTTTTCCTGGCCTTTACTACCTCCTCTCCCTTTTATGAAGGGGAGTTTACCGGGTTCTATTCCTATCGGAGCAAACTCTTCGAGGCCCTTCCTCTGGCCGGATATCCGCGCGATTTCAGGACCTACGGGGAATTCGAGGACCTGGTGAACCTCCTTCTCCGCCACGACATCATCCTCCAGCCGCGGGACCTCTGGTGGGACGTGCGTCCCCATCCCCTGTTCGGGACGCTTGAGCTTCGGGTGTGTGATCTTCCCGGAAGATTCAGCGAGATCCTGGCCGTGGCGGCCCTGGCCCGGGCCTTTGCCGCGACCATCCTGGAAAGCGACCAGGAGGCCCCGGAGGTACCCATGGAGATCCTGCGATACAACAAGTGGCAGGCGGCCCGGCACGGTCTGGACGGCTTTTTCCTGGATCCGGTTACCGAACGGCGTAATACCTTCCGGGAGATCTTTCGGGAGGTTCTCTTTCGCTGGGCCGGTGGTCTGGAGAAGACCGGGGAACGGGAGAAGATCGCTTCGCTGGAGGAGGTGGCGGAACGGGGCACCAGCGCACACCGGCAGGTAAACCTCTATCTGGAGACCCGGGACTTCCGGAGGATGATTGAGGTCCTGCGGGAGGAATTCTGGAGATGAAAGGGGTGGTGGCCTGCGGAAATATTGACACCGCCCGGGCCGGGGTGGAGATCCTCCGGGCCGGAGGAAACGCCTTTGATGCGGCCGTGGGAGCGGCCCTGGCGGCCGGGATAGCCGAAGCCGGATTGACCGGGCTGGCCGGAGGCGGATACGCCATTGTTTATCGGGCCCGGGATTCCCTGCTGCGAGTCTATGATTTTTTCGTCTCCGCACCGGGGCTAGGCCTTTCCGGATTCCCGGAAAAGCCGGATTTTCGACGTATTACCCTGCGCTTCACCTCCTCCACCCAGGATTTCTTTATCGGAGCGGCCTCGGTGGCGGTGCCCGGCACCCCCCTGGGGCTCAAGAGACTCAAGGAGGACCTGGGCCGGCTTCCCTGGCCCCGGGTGGTGGGGCCGGCGGTGTCCCTGGCTCGCAACGGGGTGGAGGTGGACCCTCTCCAGGCTTCCTGTTTCCGGATCCTGGAACCCATCTTTCGGCAAGACCCCGTGGCCGAAGCCCTCTATTACCCCCGGGGACGCCCCCCTCAACCCGGAGAGAGGATACGCAATCCCGCTCTGGCCGATTTCCTGGAGGATTTTCCCCGCACGGTGGAGGACCTTTATACCGGCACCCTGGGACAGAACCTGAGTTCCTGGCTCAGGCAGCGGGGAGGGCTCCTTACCCCCGAGGATCTGGGGTATTATCGGGTCTATATCCGAAGGCCCCTCAGATATGCTTCTAGCCGGGGTATCCTTTTTACCAATCCTCCCCCGTCCTTCGGAGGGAGCCTGGTGGCCCTGGGATGGAAGTATTTTGAGGAACATTTTTCCGGCGGAGAATACCTGGGGCGGGAACACCTGGAAACCCTGGCCCGGGCCCTGGTCTGGCAGGATAGCCTTCGGGAACAGATCCTGCTTCATCCCGAGGAGGTGTATCTCCGGCTGGGGGCCTCGGCTGGAACCACGCATCTCAGCGTGGCGGACGAGGAGGGAAACCTCTGCGGGATCACCCTTACCTTCGGTGAGGGGGCCGGGATGTTTTTTCCCGAGGCCGGTCTGGTCCTGAACAACATCCTGGGCGAGGAGGACCTCCATCCCCGGGGGTTCTTCTCCTATCCCCCGGGCCGACGTATTCCCTCCATGATGGCCCCCAGCCTCCTTCAGGTGGGAGGTTCGCGCTGGGTTCTGGGCTCCGGGGGAAGTAAAAGGATTCGTTCGGCCCTTCTTCAGGTGCTTCTTCACCTCTCCTTTTTCGG
>WGAR01000146.1 GCA_015494725.1 Thermodesulfobacteriaceae bacterium
CGAATAATGCGCACCCTTTTGTCTGATACGGCTTCAAAATCCGAATCAGTGGTGTAGAACTCGGTACATCCAGCTCTTCTACAGGTAGTGTAAATCAAAGCGTCTGCCGCAGGAAGGCCAGTTCCGTGACTCAAAGCCGCGGCCTCAAGAGCCAATTCCGCGGTAACAGGTTCCACCTGAAAGAGAATTTTCCAGGAGCGCTCAAGAAGCTCATAAGCTTCACGATCTAACACGCCCTTGAGGGCCAACTTCTTTAGTTCGAAAAGGGTAATAACACATACCACACCCACAAGTTCTCCACCAAGAATCTCTTCGTAAATTTTTTCGGCCAACGGGTTGTTCCTGAAAAGCTTTACAAAAAATCCGGTATCCAACCCCGCCTTTTTGGCCTTCACCGCCAGGTCCCTCTAATGGCTTCTAGTTCTTCGAAGGCCTCCTCCGAAGCCCTGGGTTTTTCCCGAATCTTCGCTCGCAGCTCTTCTCCCAACTTTTTCCGTTGCCTTTCAAAGAGCCACTCCGAGATTGCCCATCGAACCAGGGCACTCACCGATTGTCCCGTCTGCCGGGAAAGCTCCTTAAGCTCCCGAACCTCTTCCTCGGAAAGACTAATGCATAACCTCGCCGCCATGTCTTTCTCCTTTTGGTTATTTATCACTAAACATAACAAAGTTTCATAAGATGACAATGGCAGGCGCGGGCTTCTCCTTTTCCCTAGATATTACGGGTCTGAATCCGGTTTTCCGAAAGCTGAAGAGGAAATAAAAAGCGGGGGGTCCACCCGCACCTCCGGAGCGGCTCCCTTTATCGCCTCCACCAGAAGAAACCGGGCCTCATCCCCGGGGCGGGGGTGAACCCATCGCAGGCGCTTGGGCTCCAGACCGAACTCCCTCAGCCCGCATAGGACTTCGACGGCCCGGTGGGCGGTATGGATCAGGAAAAAACGCCCTCCGGTCTTAAGGAGATACCGGGCCGCACGGAGAAAATCGGAAAGCGTGGCCAGGGTCTCGGTGCGGGCCAGAAGATGGGATTCCTCCGGAGGGAGTCGGCCGCTATGCGGGGGTTTAAAAGGAGGGTTAGCCACCACGGCCTCGAAGAGGCCGGGGCGAAGCGGGGGTCTCCGGATATCCCCGCGCAGGGGCAGCACCCTCCCGGAAAGCGCGTTTTCCCGGATGGTCAGCCTCAGCGCCCGGCAGAGGATCTCCTGGATCTCCAGAGCCCATATACGTATCCCGGGATACCGCAGGGCCAGAACGGCGGAGATAACCCCGCAGCCGGCCCCGAGGTCCACCAGCCTCTCCCTGCCCCGAAGGCGTACAAATTCGGCCAGAAGCAGGGACTCCACGGAAAAGCGATACCCCCTTCGGGGCTGATAGACCGTGAGTCTTCCCTTGAAAAGGACATCCCGGCTGAAGTAGGGTTTCATTTCCAGAGAAGGAGGATCTCCGGGGACCTTCCGAAGAGTTCCGCCGCGGAACCCTGATTCACCGCGATCTCCAGGAACCCATCGCTTCCCCAGAGCGCAAGCGGAGCCCCGGGAGGGACCTCCGCATAGGTTCGAACCAGGGGCACCTCCCGCCCCTCCACCGTCACCCGAAAACTTCTCCCGGAAAGTTCCTCCTGTTTAACCGGCAGAATGAGGTTCCCGAAAGCATCCACCCGAAGCACCGGAACCCTGAGCCCTCCGGGCCGGGGTTCGGGCCGGGGAAATTCCAGGAGCACCGGATCGGAGATTACCGGACCGAACTCCTCCAGGGGTCGTCCGCGCAGGATCTCCGCGGCCAGCGGGGCGAAAAGGTCCCGCCCGTGAAAGGTAAAACTCCCCCCGGGCCGGAGGAAACGTTCCGTGTGCACGGCGCGTATCTCGGCCCCGGGATTTTCTTCGAGCACCAGGGTAAAGAGGCCGTTATCCGGCCCCACGAAAAACCGATCCGCGGCCCGAAGGACCAGGGCCCGACGCCGGGTGCCCACTCCCGGATCCACCACACAGACAAAGATGGAGCCCCGGGGAAAGTAGCGATAGGAAACCAGAAGCTCATAAGCGGCGGCCCTTATATCCTGCGGAGGGATGGCGTGGGTCAGATCCACCAGCACCGCCTCCGGGACCCGGGAAAGGATCACCCCCTTCATGACCCCGACATAGTGATCCGAGAGTCCGAAATCGGTAAGGAGAACCACCGGCCCCCTCACCGGGGCACCTCCTCCAGTTCCACCCGTTCCAGATGGCGGGCCCGGGGGGTATAGCGCTTCAGCACCTCGAGCACCCTGCCCCGATCTCCCCTTCCCTCCACCAGCAGGGCCACCGGCCCGGGCACACCCGCAATCCGGAAGAGTCGATCCTCCGGGCGGGCCAGGGCCACGAGCTTCCGGTTCTCCGCTTCCCTGCGTCCCAGGATAAGCCACATATCCTCTTCCAGGAAATGCCGCCCCAGAAGGGCCAGCTCGGCCTCCCGGACCGAAAGACCGCCCCGCAGCCGGAGCAAACGGAGGATACGTTCCCCGATAATGGGATCGGTGAGAATGCACCCTCCGGCCGGAGTGGGATAATCATGGATCCCCAGCCGTTCGGCCAGAGCCATCTGGGGTTTCCTCCCGCGCCCCCGAAAATCGTAGAGCCTTTCCCGATCCACAAGCCCTTTTTTTTCGGGCTCGGTGGGCGGAAGTATCCGGGCCGAAAGAGGCCGCACCAGCAACCCGGAAACCCCGGCCTCCTTTTCGATGTGACGCATGATGTTGCGGCGCTGGCTCATGGGACGCTGACCCACCACCTCTCCGGTGGCCAGAAAATCCGCCCCCACCTCCGGCATCAACTCCCTGGCCTTCCTCAACATCAGGATCTTACAGTCGATGCAGGGATTGGCCGCGGAACCATAACCGTGCGGCGGATCCCGGAGCATCTCCAGGTATTCCGCACTGATGTCCCGAATGATCCCGCGAAATCCGTATTTTTCCCGGAGAAGACGGTCGAACTCCTCCTCCCTTCCCCTCCATTTCCAGTGAAAAAAGGGGGTAATAAAGCGTATCGCCACCACTTCGATCCCCTGCTCCAGAAGGACCTTTCCAGCCAGGGTACTGTCCAGCCCACCGGAAAAAAGTAGCAAGGCCCTAGGCACCGGTCTCCCCCCGCATGCGTCTTAGTTCCTCCTCCCGTTCCCTCCCGGAGAGAAGACGGACCCGGGTATAGGTCCGTCCCTCCCGCACCTCTTTGGTTACACAAAAATGGTGATCCGCCAGGGCGGCAATCTGCGGTAGATGAGTAACGCAGAGGACCTGATCCCGTTGCGCCAGCTGGCGGAGTTTCTCTCCTACCCGTACCGCGGTGATCCCTCCGATTCCGGCATCCACCTCGTCAAAGACCAGACACAACCCTTCGCTTTCGCTGGAAAGCACCTTCTTCAGGGCCAGGAAGATCCGGGAGAGTTCTCCCCCGGAAGCCGCCTTTTCCAGAGGTCTTTCCGGGGTTCCCGGATTGGTGCGCACCAGGAAATGCACCCGGTCCAGCCCCTCCCGAGTAAGGTTTTCCGGTCGGGGTTCGGAACTATGTATCTCCACCCGAAAAGAGGCCCCCGGCAGAGCAAGATCCGAAAGCTCGGCGGTTACCAGTTCCGAAAGCCTTCGGGCGGCTTCCCTGCGCTTCAAGGAAAGTCCACGGGCCAGTCGAAGGGCCTCCTCGGCGCAGGCCCTCTCCCGGGCGGAAAGCTCCTCCAGACGATCCCCGGAAAGATCCAGTTCCTGCCGGCGAATACGCAATTCCTCCAGGGTATCCAGGATCTCCTCCACCGTGGACCCGTATTTGCGTTTCAACCTCTCGATCCGGGCCAGGCGGTTCTCCACCTCCTCCAGGCGGGACTCGTCCTCGGGGAGCCCGGAAAGCCGCTCCGTCAGTTCCCTGGCTCCTTCCAGGACTTCATAATAGGCCCCCTCCAGCCGGTTAACCAGGGTTTCCAGATCCCGGGCGATCCCGGAAAGATCCCTGAGCCGGGAAAGGCCCCGGGCAACAAGGTCCGCCGCCTCCTGAAAAAGGTTCGCCCCTTCGGCCAGGCCTTCCTTAAGACGGGTAAGGTTGCGCAGGAGATCCCTTTCCTGGAGCAGGGCCTGATCCTCGCCCGGAGAGAGCGCGGCCTCCTCGATCTCGCGAATCTGAAAATCGAGAAAATCCCGTTCCCGAAGGGCCTGAGAGAGACGCTCCTTGAGGGAGGCCTTCTCCTCTCTTAACCGGTGCCAGGTGGAAAAGGCCCTCTCGTAGGCCCGGCGCTCCTCCGCCACCCCGGCCCATTCGTCGAGCAGCCTTAAACGGTAATCCGGGGCCAACAGGGCCCTAAACTCATGCTGCCCGGTAAGAACCACCAGCCCCCGGGTGAGTTCGGAAAGCATCTTCAGGGTCACCGGGGTCCCGTTCACAAAGATTCGGGAACGTTCCGGGGTGAGCACCCGACGAATAAGGACCTCTTCCGCGGGTTCCAAACCCAGGGCGGAAAGCCTCCCGGCCAGGCGGGAGGACACCAGAAGGGCCTCCACCACCGCTTCGCGGGCCCCGGGACGGAGATACCCCGGATCGGCCCGCTCCCCCAGGACCAGCCGGAGGGCCTTTATCAGGAGCGACTTTCCGGCCCCGGTTTCCCCGGTAAAAACAGTAAATCCCGGGGCCAGGGATAAAGAGGCCTCCTCGATAAGAAGGAAATTACGAAGGCGCAATTCAAGAAGCATGCCTTTTAATTATAAACATGCTAAAATATCCTCGAAAACCCGCGGGAGGAGGATATGGCTCTGGATAAGAAGAAGGCGGTAGAAGCGGCCATAGCCCAGCTCGAACGCCAGTTCGGTAAAGGGGCTATCATGCGCCTGGGGGAGAAGAATCGCCACATCGAGGCCCGGGCTATCCCCTCGGGCTCGCTCTCCCTGGACATCGCCACAGGCATCGGAGGCATTCCCCGGGGGCGCATCACGGAGATCTTCGGGCAGGAATCCTCGGGCAAGACCACGCTGGC
>WGAR01000147.1 GCA_015494725.1 Thermodesulfobacteriaceae bacterium
GGCCAGGGAGGACGACTCATAAGCCCAGATCCGCATAGACCGGAAATTCGGCACAGAGTCTCACGACCTTCTCCCGGATGTCGCGAATAAGCCCTTCGTCTTTCGGGTTCTTGAGCACCGCAGCCATCCATTCGCCGATCTTTTCCATCTCTGGCTCGCGCATCCCCCGCGTGGTCACCGCCGGGGTACCGATACGAATTCCGCTGGTAACCCGCGGGGGTTTCGGATCAAAGGGAATGGCGTTTTTGTTTACGGTAATCCCGGCCTGCGCCAGGGCTTCCTCGGCCTCGGCCCCGGTAAGCCCCTGAGGGGTGAGGTCCACCAGGAGGAGATGGTTGTCCGTGCCCCCGGAGACCAGACGAAACCCCTCGGCGGAAAGGACTTCGGCCAGGCGTCGGGCATTGGCCACCACCTGCTGCTGATAGCTCTTGAATTCCGGCTTTAAGGCCTCCCGGAAACAGACCGCCTTGGCCGCAATGATATTCATATGGGGGCCCCCCTGAATGCCCGGGAACACGGTTTTATCCAGAACTTTGGCGTAACGCTCGCGAGCCAGGATAAACCCTCCCCGGGGGCCACGCATGGTCTTGTGGGTGGTGGAGGTTACAAAGTCGGCATAGGGCACCGGGGAAGGATGGATCCCTGCGGCCACCAGCCCGGCAATATGGGCCATGTCCACCATGAGATAGGCCCCCACCTCTTGAGCAATCCGGGCAAAGGCCTCAAAGTCTATCACCCGGGGATAGGCGCTGGCCCCGGCTACAATCATGCGAGGACGGTGCTCCAGGGCCAGACGGCGTACCTCCTCATAGTCTATGGTCTCCGTTTCCCGAGAAACCCCATAATGCACAATCCGGTAAAGCTGTCCGGAAAAATTCACCGGGGCCCCGTGGGAAAGATGCCCTCCGTGGGCCAGATTCATGGAAAGGATGGTCTCTCCGGGCTTGAGCACCGCAAAATAGACCGCCATATTGGCCTGGGTCCCGGAATGGGGCTGGACGTTGGCGTACTCGGCCCCGAAGAGCATCTTGAGCCGTTCCCGGGCCAGATCCTCCACCCGATCCACGTACTGACAACCTCCGTAATAGCGCAGCCCGGGATAACCCTCGGCGTACTTGTTCATAAGGGGAGATCCCTCGGCCTCCATCACCGCCCGCGAGGCCAGGTTTTCGGAGGCGATCATCTCCAGCTGCCCGGAAAGTCTTTCGGCCTCCCCCCGTATGAGTTCCCATATTTCCGGGTCCACTTCTTTTACCCTTTCAAACATTTTTCAGACTCCGCGCGTATTCCTCAATGAGTTCAAGCCTTCGGGCATGCCGCCCGCCCTCAAAAGGGGTCTCAAGGAAGATCCTTACGATCTCCAGGGCCAGGGCCTCTCCAAGCACCCGGCCTCCCATGGTAAGGACATTGGCGTCGTTGTGCAGCCGACACATGCGGGCCGTATAACAGTCGTGACAGAGAGCGGCCCGGACCCCGGGGAAACGATTGGCCATGATGGTCATGCCGAGGCCTGTCCCGCAGATGAAGATCCCCCGTTCGGCCTCCCCGGAAAGGAGCTTCTCAAGCCCCTTGGCCCCGAAGACCGGATAATCCACGGATTCACAGCTGTGGCACCCCACATCCAGGACCTCGTGCCCCTGCTCCTCAAGATAGGCCTTGATCTTTTCCTTGAGGTCAAACCCGGCATGATCGGACGCCAGCACAATACGCATGGCCTTATCCCTCGAATTTCTTAAAAACCAGGACCGCGTTGGTCCCCCCGAAACCAAAGGCGTTGGACATGGCCGCCCGCACCCGCATGGGCCGAGCCTGATTGGGTACATAATCCAGATCGCATTCCGGATCGGGTTCCTCGTAATTAATGGTGGGGGGGATCAGGTCCTCATGCACCGTTTTTACCGTAAAGACCGCCTCTATCCCTCCGGCTCCCCCGAGAAGATGTCCGGTCATGGACTTGGTGGAGGAGACGGCCAGACGATAGGCATGTTCCCCAAAAACACGCTTAATGGCCTTGGTTTCCGCCGCATCGTTTAGGGGAGTGCTGGTACCGTGGGCGTTGATATAGTCTATCTCTTCCGGGGAAAGACCGGCATCCTTCAAGGCCATTTCCATACATCGGGCCGCTCCTTCTCCTTCGGGGTGCGGCGCGGTCATGTGATGGGCGTCGGCGGTAAGACCGTAGCCCACAAGTTCGGCATAGATTCGAGCCCCCCGGGCCCTGGCGTGTTCCAGGTCTTCCAGCACCAGGATTCCGCAGCCCTCGGCCATAACGAATCCGTCCCGCCGGGCGTCAAAGGGCCGGCTGGCCCGCTCGGGTTCGTCGTTTCTGGTGGAAAGGGCCTTCATGACCGCAAAACCGCTCACCGAAAGGGGAGTGATCAGGCTTTCCGTCCCCCCGCAGATCATAATATCGGCAAGTCCCTCCCGGATGAGCCGAAAGGCCTCGCCGATGGCGTGATTGCCCGCCGCACAGGCCGTGCACACCGCCGTGTTCGGTCCCTCGGCCCCGAAAAGGATGGCCACCTGCCCTGCAGCCATATTGGGAATGACCATGGGGATGAAGAAGGGGGTTACCCGGCGCCAGCCCCGCTCGCGCAGGATCAGGGTGTATTGTTCCACCACTCCCATGCCCCCCATCCCCACCCCGATAATAACCCCGACCCGCGGCCCCAGATCCCTTTCCGGAAGCCCGGCGTCGGCAAGGGCCATCCGCGAAGCGGCGATGGCATACTGAATAAATACATCCACCCGGGAAACCAGCTTGCGATCCATGAACTCTTCAGCGGAAAACCCCTTCACCTCGCCGGCTATGCGCACCGGAAGATGGGAGGCGTCGAACTTGGTAATGGGCCCTATCCCTGATTCTCCGGCCACTACCCGACGCCAGTTCTCCTCCACACCTATGCCCAGGGGAGAAATAGCCCCCAAACCGGTAACTACCACCCTTCGCCGCATAAAGATCTCCCGGCTCTTATTCTTTCACCCGCTCCCGCACAAAGTTTAACACGTCTCCCACCGTGCGCAGTTTCTCGGCCTCCTCATCCGAGATCTCCATCCCGAACTCCTCCTCCATGGCCATGACCAGTTCCACCAGATCCAGGGAATCCGCCCCCAGGTCGTCCACAAAAGAGGCCTCGGGTTTCACCTGATCCTCCGAGACATTCAGCTTTTCCGCGATAATCTTGATCACCTTTTCTTCTACCGCCATAAGACACCTCCTTTCGCCGACCAAACTTGGGTTGCTTTTAGCGTATCTTCCCAAAATTTCAAGCCTAAGGGCCCTTTCGCTCTCCCGGCAAGAAACGAAGAAGACCGTGATTACCAGAGTCCGCCATTTACATGCAGCACGGTACCGGTGATATAGGAAGCCCGATCCGAAGCCAGGAAGACCACCGCGTGGGCCACCTCCTGCGGGGTCCCGGCCCGCCCCATGGGTACCCTTGAAAGCAAGGCCTCCCGGGCTTTTTCCGGAAGCGCGGCCGTCATATCCGTCTCGATAAAACCCGGCGCTACCACATTCACCGTGATTCCTCGCCGGGCCACCTCCAGGGCCAGGGATCGCGAAAACCCCACCAGACCCGCCTTGGAAGCCGCATAATTGGTCTGGCCGGGGTTGCCGGAAAAGGCTACCACCGAAGAAATGTTGATAATGCGACCGTAGCGGCGTTTCATCATCCCCGGGAGTACGGCCCGGGTTACCAGGAAGGCCCCCCGAAGGTTTACGGAAAGGACCCGTTCCCAGTCCTCATCCTTTAACCGCACCAGAAGCCCATCGCGGGTTATTCCGGCATTATTTACCAGGATATCAATGGCCCCCAGGGCCTCCTCCACCTCTTTTACCCCCCGGGCCACGGCCTCGGGATCGGCCACATCGAATCTCACGGGAATGGCCTTTCCGCCCATCTGCTCTATTTCCCGCACCACTTCGCGGGCCGGCCCCTCGGAGGCGGTATAATTTACGGCCACCGCGGCTCCGGCCCGGGCCAGCTCCAGGGCCACCGCCCGCCCGATTCCCCGTGAAGCTCCGGTAACCAGGGCTACCTTACGGCCCAGATCCATTTTTGCCCTCCTTTATCTCCCGAATTCTACGTATAAGGGCCGGTAGAATTCGCCGGGCATCTCCTACCACGGCTATATCGGCCTGTTTCATAAGAGGGGCCTCGGGGTCGATGTTGATAGCCACCACGGTTTCCGCTCCCTGAATCCCTACGGTGTGCTGCAGGGCTCCGGATATGCCAAAACCCAGGTAAAGTTTCGGAGCCACACTCACCCCGGAAACCCCGATCATGTGTTCTTCGGAGATCCACCCCAGGTGGCAGACCGGACGGGTGGCCCCTACAGCCCCGGAAAGGAGTTCGGCCAGCTCAAAGAGCTGGGCAAAATTTTCCTTACTTTGAAGGCCTCTTCCTCCGGCCACCACCACCCGGGCCCGGGTCAGAGGATTCTCTACGCGGGGAAGAGGACGAAGCGCACGCCGCACCAGGGCACTGGGCGGAAGGGCCGCGAGCTTTATCTCCTCCACCCTTCCCCGGGGCTCGCCCGCTTCCGCCTTAGGAAACACCCCGGGGCGCACCGTGGCCATCTGCGGACGGGTGCGGGAGACTATTTTGGCCAGGATATTCTCTCCAAAGGATGGACGAATCTGCACCAGCCGTCCCTCTTCATCCACTTCAAAAGCGGTGCAATGGGCCGTAAGCCCCAGCTCCAGCTCTCCGGCAATACGCGGAGCCAGGGCCTGCCCCTCGCTGGTGGCCCCGAAAAGAAACACCTCCGGCCTTCGTTCCCGGACCATGTCACCGAGAAGGCGTCCGAAAAGGTCATCCCGAAAATAATCCAGTTCCGGATGAACCAGGAAAAGGACCTCCTCGGCCCCGTAAGCCAGGACCTTTTCCACCCCGGGCCTCCGGTCCTCCGGCCCCAGGGTCACCACCACTACCTTCTGACCGAGACGGGGAGCCAGGGTGCGGGCCACACCAAGCAATTCGTACACCACAGGATGGAAATCCTCCTCTGCCCATTCTCCATAAATCCAGAATCCGGCCATAGGCGCTACCTCCCTAAATGAGTCCCCGGGTCCTTAAGTGCGACACCAGTTCCTGGGCCACCTCTTCGGGCTCCCCGGTGAGAAGAATTTGCTCCCGCTGGTAAGAAGGGGCAAACACATCGAGAACCTGGGTGGGCGAGCCGGAAAGGCCCAGTTTTTCCGCTTCACATCCAAGATCCTGAGCGGAAAATACCCGCGGAGCAAGCTCCCGAACCGCAAGCAGACGTTTGAGGGAGGGCGGGCGGGGATCGTTCACCCCTGGCTCCACGGTTACCACCGCCGGCCCGGAAAGGGAAAGTTCCTCTTCATAGCCTTCCCGTACCCTCACCAGCACCCATCCGTGATCGCCCTCCTGCTGGATCTTTTTTACCTGAATCACACTGGGGAGCCCCAGCCAGGCCGCGGTCTCCGGCCCCACCTGCGCCGTTTCCCCGTCTATGGAGGCCTTGCCCATAAGAACCAGGTCATAGGGTTCGAGCCGTTTTATTCCCCGGGAGAGCACATAACTGGTGGCCAGGGTATCTGAGCCGGCAAAGGCCCTATCGGAAAGAAGGACCATTTCGTCCGCCCCCAGAGCGTAGGCTTCCCTGAGGAGTTCGGCGGCGTTGGGAGGCCCCATCATAAGGGCCGTAACCTTCCCCCCGTAACGTTCCTTGAGTTCCACAGCCATCTCCAGGGCATAAAGATCGGGCGGGTTGAGGGTAAGCTCGGCGGATTCCCGCTTCAAGGTATGGGTCTCCGGATCCACCCTAACCGTTCCGGGCTTAGGTACCGGTTTAAGACAGACGATCAAGTGCATAAGGCCTCCTTAACGATGGCGTAAATTTCCCCAGCCCAGGAAAGGGCCTCCTCTGCTTCTTCACGGGTGTATTCCTCCGGAGGGATCCAGTCTTCGGCTCCGTAAACTCAAGGGCCCGCAAACGAACCTCCGCTCGCTGGAGATAATCCTTAAGCAGGGCCTCTTTCAAACCTTAAGCCTCCAATAGGTTTGTCCGTGCCAGGAAAGCCTTTGAATCTCTCCCTTTTGCAGGGCCTCAAGGAGCTTCTTCATCCAGCCCTCAAGAAAGCCCCGGGGATCATAGAGGATCCTTCCGGCCTCAAGAAGGGCCAGCCCCAGAGGTAAAGCCTTCTTCAGATCTTCGGGAGTCAGGATCTGAATTCTTTTCCGGAAAGGTTTTTCGGTCTTCACCAGAAGAAGATTGGGGCACATCATGATTCCCGATAATACTTAAGAAGTTCCCGGGCTATCACCACCCGCTGGATTTCATTGGTTCCCTCGTAGATCTGAAGACACTTGGCATCCCGCATAAATTTTTCCGCCCCGTAATCGCGCATGTAGCCGTAACCTCCCATCATCTGCACGGCTCGTTCCGCCACCCACATGGCCACATCCGTGGCGAAGGCCTTGGCCATGGCCGAAGGGCCGGA
>WGAR01000148.1 GCA_015494725.1 Thermodesulfobacteriaceae bacterium
GCCGCGGGGAGAAAGACGGCCTCAAAGAGACCTCCTAGAAGGAAAGTAAGCCCCAGGATCTCCAGAACCGAACGAAGGGTCGCTTTTTCCCTCACGGCGGCATTGTAGTATAATCTTCCGGAAGAAGGAAGACCATGTCTTTTCATTTCTACCGGCGTTTGCTTGTGGGCGGGTTTTTGTTGATCCTCTTTTCCTGCGGGGGGCCGCGGAATACGGTGCATATTGTCCATGTACCTCTCAAGCCTGCGGGAAAGAGCTACCCCTCTTGGGGCAAACCCTATACCGTAAACGGTCACACCTATTATCCCCTGCCCTCGGCGGCAGGGTATGTGGAGGAGGGGCTGGCCTCCTGGTACGGCCCGGGATTTCACGGTAAGAGAACCGCAAGCGGAGAGATCTACAACATGTACGCCTTCACCGCAGCCCACCGCATCCTTCCCCTGGGAACTTATGTCCTGGTAACCAATCTGGAGAACGGACGCCGGGTGGTGGTCCGCATAAACGATAGAGGGCCCTTTGTTCCGGGAAGGATCATCGATCTCTCCTATGCCGCGGCCCGGGCCCTGGGAATGCTGGAAAAGGGCGTGGTACGGGTTCGGCTGGTGGCCCTGGCCGAGGGGCATCGCTCCGGAAACCGGGTGGTCTTCAAGCATATTCCCCGATGGCGCAAGGGAGAATTTTATCTTCAGGTAGGGGCCTTTCGGCACTATGCCCTGGCAGTGCGATTGAGAGAAAGACTGGCCCGGCGTTTCCCCTCTGTGCTCATTGAGCCCTACACCTCGCCCCGGGGCACCTTTTATCGGGTCAAGATCTTTCTGGCCTATGATCTGGATCTGGCGCGAAAAAAGGCGCAAAAATTAAAACGGGAATTCCCCACCGCCTTTCTGGTAGCCCGATGAAAGATATTTATGCCCGTCTCCCTTTCCTGGAGGAACGTCTGGGATTCCGTTTTCGGGATCCGGCCCTCCTGATCCGGGCCCTGGTGCATCGTTCCTATGCCGTGGAAAAAAGATTCCCTGCGGGCTCGGATAACGAACGCCTGGAGTTCCTCGGCGATGCCATTCTTTCGGCGGCCATAGCCCATCTGCTTTATGAAAAGTTTCCGGAGGCCCCGGAAGGGGATCTATCCAAGATGCGGGCCTGGCTGGTGCGGGAGGAACGCCTGGCCAGCGTGGCCGAACGTCTGGGCCTTTCGGATTTTATTCTGGTCAGTCAGGGAGAAAAGCGTTCCGGGGGCACCCGCAAGGCCTCCATTCTGGCCGGCACTCTGGAGGCGGTTCTGGGGGCCGTCTATCTGGACGGAGGCTACGATAAGGCCTTCTCCTGTGTAAAACGGCTTTTTCGGTCCCTGATCCCCCAGGCCCGCAGGGGGCTGCTGGCCGATTATCGTTCACGTCTTCAGGAACTGGCCCAGGCCCGCTTCAAGGAAACTCCCACCTACCGGGTGGTAAAGGAGGAAGGACCCTCGCACGCTCCTTTATTTGTGGTAGAGGTGTTACTGGGAGGAAAACCCCTGGCCCGGGGGCAGGGAGGGTCCAAAAAGGAAGCCGCTCAGGAGGCTGCCCGCAAGGCCTTGCATAAACTCCAAGGGCTTCTTAACCTTTCCTCACGAGAAAAAAACTAAAGGAGTGTTCCGGTGGATTCCAGTACCTTTCGTTCTGGCTTTGTGGCTATCATAGGGCTTCCCAATGTGGGAAAATCCACCCTGATGAATCAGCTCGTAGGGAGCAAAGTGGCCATAGCCACTCCCAAGCCCCAGACCACCCGTTTCAATCTGCGGGGGATTCTTACCGGGCCGAATTATCAGATCGTCTTTGTGGATACTCCCGGTATTCACGAGGCCCGGGACCTTTTCAATCGGCTGATGGTGGAACAGGCGCTGCGGGCCCTGGAAGAGGTGGACGGGGTGGTCTGGGTGGTGGATGCCTCGGATCGCCGTCCCCAGGCCGAGGAAAAAATCCTGGAGATCATCAAGCGGGCGGGAAAACCCACCATTCTGGTCCTCAACAAGATCGACCTGATCAAGAAGGGTGAGCTCCTGCCCATGATGGACTATTTTTCCCGGGCCTATCCCTTTCGGGCCATCGTTCCGGTATCGGCCCTGGAAAGGGACGGGCTGGAGGAGCTGGTCCAGGAGATCGTGGCCATACTTCCAGAGGGACCGGCCTACTACCCCCCGGAAATGGTCACCGATCAGCCCGAAAGGGTGCTGGCCGCGGAAATCATCCGGGAAAAGCTCTTTATGCTCACCCGCCAGGAGATCCCTTATTCCACGGCGGTGGTGGTGGAGGAGTTCCGGGAGGATCCGGAAAAGAACCTCCTGATCATCCAGGCCACCATTTATGTGGAGAAGGATTCCCAGAAGGGGATCGTAATCGGAAAGGGCGGACAGATGCTCAAAAAAATCGGCACCCTGGCCCGGGAGGAGCTGGAGTTCATTTTCGGAAAGCGGGTTTACCTGGACCTCTGGGTAAAGGTGCTCCGGGGCTGGCGCAAGGAGGAAAGGCTGCTGCGTCGCCTGGAGTTTCCCTATTTCTGAGGCAGAGAAAGCTTTCCCTCAAAGTTACACTGTCTCCTTAAACGGACAGATTCCCTGCAAAATCCCGGGGCCGAAGAGGGTAAAAGGGCCCGCTCTTCTCGGTACGAAGATCCCCCTAGGATATGGCACAGATCTTGTTATTATAAAAGCGATCCCCTTTTGGGTGCGGAGGCGAGATGCACACTCTACAGCAGACCGTGGCGGACAGCGTGGAATTGAAGGAAGAGGGAGTCTTTTCCGGACAACAGATTCGGCTGGTGCTGGAACCGGCGCCTCCGGGGCAGGGTATCCTCTTTGTGCGGGAGGATCTTCCCGGGGCCCCGTGTATCCCTCTGCGTCCGGAAAACATTCTGGGCACGGATGGAGCCACGGTGGTTTCCGATGGACGGCACTCCGTCTATCTGGTAGAACACCTTCTTTCGGCCCTCCACGGTTTGGGTATCGATAATCTGATTGTGCGGGTATGGGGCCCGGAAATCCCCCTTTTCGATGGCTCGGCCACCGTTTTCGTCCGGGAGATCCTGTGCCGGGGAATTCGGGTGCAGCCGGTCCCCAAACGTTTTGTGGAGGTGGTGCAACCCTTTCAGGTCCGCAACGGCGTGGGGATCATCCGCTTCCGCCCCGCCGACCAATTCATCATCCGGGTTCGTATCGCTTTCGATCATCCGCTCATCGGGGAACAGAGCCTCCGTCTGAGCATAAATCCTATCACCTACCAGCGGGAACTCGCTTCGGCCCGCACTTTCGGTTTCAAGGACGATCTCTTAAGACGCAAGGAAAAGGGCATCCTGCGTGGAGGGAATCTTTCCAATGCCATCGTGCTGGACGAAAAAGGGGTCCTCAACGGGAAATTACAGCGATCGGACGAGTTCGTACGGCACAAGGCCCTGGACCTGGTGGGCGACCTGTTCGGAAGCGGATGGGCCTTCAAAGGAGAGGTAGAAGCCGAGCTTTCCGGCCATCGGTTGCACATCGAAGCCCTGAAGAATCTGCTTTCGGCCCCCGGTGCTACCCGTCTCTCTGACGGCATACCCACCCGGATCTTCTTCTTTCTTCCCCCCTGCCCCCAGCCGGCGGCCAAACGGGGTATTGACCTCGGCCAAAGCATGGTAAGATAATTTTGCGGCCGGGGGTGGAGGTTTTGCCTCTCTCCCAGTCGTAAATAATCAAATCCACGTAAGGAGTTTTGTATGCGTAGGGCAAAGGTAGGGGACGTAGTAAGCATTTATTGTGTTGGGATGCTGGAAAACGGGGAGATTTTTGAGGAGACCCCGGAAGGGGAGCCTTTCTTCTTCGAGGTGGGTTCCCCGGAGATCATCCCCGGGCTCTCGGAGGCGGTGATAGGCATGGCCGAGGGGGAGGAAAAGGAGGTCCTTCTCACACCGGACAAGGCTTTCGGTCCGCGGGATGAGAATCTGGTTCGGGAGATCCCGAGGGGGGCTATCTCTCTGGAAACCGAACCCCGGGAAGGGATGATGCTCAATCTTATTGTGGATACCCCTCAGGGAGAGATGCAGTTCCCGGCCCTGGTTACCGCGGTGGATGAAAATCGCATCGTGCTGGACCTTAACCCGCCTTTGGCTGGGAAGAACGTGATCTTCCGCATCAAGCTTCTGGGGATTCACGATCGGGACGAGTTAGAGCTTCAGAGTCTCTAGTATTTCCGGTGACATTCCGAAACTCTCGTCCGGGCCGGGAAAGCGTCCGGCCCGGACGTCCTGGACATAGTTTTTGACCGCCTGAAGGATCTCCTGATCCGCTTTTCCGTAGGTACGCACAAAACGGGGCTTGAAGCGCGGCCAGAGCCCCACCACGTCATGGAAGACCAAGATCTGGCCATCGGTGTGGGGGCCGGCCCCGATACCGAGGGTGGGAACCGGGACCCGTTCCGTGATGACCCGGGCCAGCTCCGCAGGCACACATTCCAGGAGCAGGGCAAAGATTCCGGCCTGGCACAGGGCCTCGGCGTCGCGCAGGAGTTTCCGGGCGGATTCCAGATCCCGCCCCTGGACCTTGTAGCCTCCCAGGGCCGAGGCCCGCTGGGGAGTAAGGCCGATGTGCCCCAGGACCGGTATCCCGGCCCTGGTCACCGCGGCCACGATCTCGGCTATCTCCTCGCCGCCTTCGATCTTCACCGCCTGACAGCCTCCCTCTTTCACGAAACGCCCGGCGTTGCGAATGGCCTCCACCGGACCGGTCTGATAGGACATAAACGGCATGTCTCCCACCACCAGGGCCCGGCTTGAGCCCCGGACCACGGCTCGAGCAAAGACCAGCATCTCCTCCATGGTAATGGGAAGGGTGTCCTCGTAGCCCAGAACGACCATGGCCGCAGAATCGCCCACCAGGAGGATATCCACCCCGGCTTCCTCGGCCAGACGGGCGGACACAAAATCATAGGCGGTCAGCGCCACCAGGGGCTCCCGCCCTTTTCGGTTCTGGATCTCGGGTATGGTCAGACGGGCCATTTTCTTAAAAGAATAACGAATCCCTGGGGGCTTTCAAATAGAGATAGGCCTTCTCCGTGAGAACGCGGCCCTTGCGGGTGCGCCGCAGAAGCCCGCAGCGGATGAGATAGGGTTCGTAGAGGTCCTCAAGGGTCTGGGGGTCCTCACACAGGGCGGTGGCCAGGGTGGAGAGCCCCACCGGCCCTCCGTCGAACTTCTCCAAGATGGTGAGAAGGATACGACGGTCCAGGGGAGAAAGCCCCATAGGGTCCAGATCCATAAGTTCCAGGGCCTTTTCCGCCACCTCCCGGGTAATGGGGCCCGGGCCGTGCACCTGGGCAAAATCTCGCACCCGGCGCAACAACCGATTGGCCACCCGGGGGGTTCCCCGGGAACGGGAGGCGATAATCCGGGCGGCCTCTTCGCTGATCTCAAGCCCCAGGATCCGGGCCGAGCGTTCGATGATCCGGGCCAGGGCCTCCTCATCGTAAAAATCCAGTTTAAAGATGATCCCGAATCGATCCCGCAGGGGAGCGGAGAGGAGCCCCGGCCGGGTGGTGGCCCCGATAAGGGTAAAACGCGGGAGCTTGAGTCTCACCGCCCGCGCCCCCGGCCCCTTCCCCACCACCAGATCCAGGGCGAAATCCTCCATCGCCGGATAGAGCACCTCCTCGCAGGCCTTGGGGAGACGGTGAATCTCATCGATGAAGAGGATATCTTTTTCCTCCAGGGTGGTGAGGATGGCGGCCAGATCCCCCGGACGCTCCAGGGCCGCCCCGGAAGTGATCCTGAAATTCACCCCCAGTTCCTGGGCCACTACCTGGGCCAGGGTGGTCTTCCCCAGCCCCGGGAACCCGGTAAGGAGCATGTGGTCCAGGGGCTCTCCCCGGGCCCGCGCCGCGGAAAGATATACCTGGAGTTCCCTTTTGATGTCCTCCTGGCCGATATATTCCGCCAGGCTACGCGGGCGCAGATTTTCCATTTTCAAAAGGAATTATACTCAGGGCCTATCCCGGAGAGAAGTGCTTCAGGGCCTTGCGCAGCAGTTCGTCCAGATTCTCCTCCCCGGTAAAGACCGCCGCCAGGGCCTCCTCGGCCTCCCGGGCGGAGAAACCCAGGTTCTTAAGGGCCAGAAGGGCCTCCTCGTAAACCGGGGAAGGGGCCGTTTTCTTCTTCTGGAGTGCCAGTTTTCCCCTCAGCTCCACACATAGTCTTTCCGCCCGACGGGGACCTATACCCGGAACCCGGGAAAGGGCCTGGATGTCCTCTCTCTGAACCGCTT
This sequence comes from Thermodesulfobacteriaceae bacterium, assembly GCA_015494725.1. Taxonomy (GTDB): domain Bacteria; phylum Desulfobacterota; class Thermodesulfobacteria; order Thermodesulfobacteriales; family Thermodesulfobacteriaceae; genus Thermosulfurimonas_A. The sequence continues at coordinate 6,269 of WGAR01000148.1, forward strand.
CCTCCAGTTCTTCCGGCCGGAAAAAGGCCAGAAGATTGAGAGCCAGACGCGGCCCCACCCCGGAAAGCGAGGCCAGAAGACGGAAGGTCTCGCGCGAGGTCTCGTCGGCGAAACCGAAAAGCTCGGGGGTCCCTTCTTGGATCCACAGGCATACCGGCAAACGCACCACTTCCCCTACCGGAGGAAGGGTTTCCACCAGGGTGAAGGGTACCGTGACCTCCAGCACCACCGGACCGGTCTCGACCCAGATCCTGCCCGGCAGCTTACGTCGCAGACGTCCGGTTATCTCGGAAAGCATGAACGTATCCTCAGAAGGTGGGTCAAGGCCAGGGCCAGGGCATCGGTAGCATCCAGAGGAGGATCTTCCTCCAGGTCCAGCATATTTTTTACCATGTAGGCCACCTGTTCCTTGCTGGCCCTGCCGTTTCCGGTAAGGGTCTGTTTAACCGTGGAGGGATGATAGAGATACCAGGAGAGCCCCTTTTGAGCGGCCAGAAGAAGGACCACCCCCTGGGCCTGTCCCAGAGCCAGGGCCGCCCGGGGAAACCGTTCCGGGATCACCTCTTCCAGGACCAGCACCCCGGGACGGAACTCCTCCCACAAATGCAACAGTTCCTGATAAAGGGTCCTAAGTCGTTCGGGCAGCGGATCCTGTCTTTTTAAGGATAGAGTACCCCAGCTCAGGACCCGGGGGTTACCCTCTTCCTCCACCACCGCGTAACCGGTAACCCGGGAGCCGGGGTCTATGCCCAGTATCCGCACCTACTCATTCCCGGAAAGTTTTTCCAGTAATTCCTGAGGGATGTCGAAGTTGGCGTAAACGTTCTGAACATCGTCATGATCCTCCAGTTTTTCCATAAGGCGCAGGATCTGCTGAGCGATCTTCTCGTCCTCCACCCGGACCGTAGTTTTGGGGACCAGGGTAACCCGGGCCGAGGCCAGGGGAAGGCCGGCTTCTTCCAGCCCGGAACGGACGGTTTCAAACTCCTCAGGGCCGGTGATGATCTCGAATTCTCCCTCGTAGGTCCTCACATCCTCGGCCCCGGCCTCCAGAGCGGCTTCTAGGACCTGTTCCTCGGAAAGACCGTCCCGGGGGACCACGATGAGGCCCTTCTTTTCGAAGATCCAGGACACGGCCCCAGGTTCAGCCAGATTCCCCCCGTATTTACTGAAGATATGACGCAATTCGGAGACCGTGCGACGCCGATTGTCGGTTACACTCTGGATAAGGATGGCCACCCCTCCGGGCCCGTAGCCCTCGAAGGTGGCCTCCTCATAGCGGGTGCCTTCCTCCAGGCCCAGTCCCTTACGGATGGCCCTTTCGATATTTTCTTTGGGCATATTAACGGCCTTGGCCGCAGCGATGGCCGCCCGCAACCGGGGATTGGAATCCGGATCGCCGCCTCCGAGTCTTGCCGCTACCATGATCTCGCGGGTGATCTTGGTAAAGATACGGCCCCGTTTGGCATCCTGTGCGGCCTTTTTACGTTTTATCTGGGCCCAGTGAGAATGTCCGGCCATAGATACCTCCTCTTTTCCCGTGAGGCTAATCCATTATAACTTTTCCTGCCCCGGAACCAAGTCCAGAGGTGGATTTAACCGAAGAAGCGTTTGGGGGCCATCCTCAGGGAATAACGGATGAGGTGTCCGGCAAGATCGAAAACCCGCCTGGCCCGATCGAGGAGGGCTCCGTCGGCGGTAAGAACCACCTCTCCGGAAAGGACCAGGCGTTCGGCCTCCTTTACCGCAAGCACCTCACCCGGAATCCTTAAGGGGCGTAGGATCCGCTGGCGCAACCTTTCCGCAAGTTTGCCCGAACCCGAGACCGGGGCGTCGAGATAGATCCCTAGAAAAGCCGGTGGATAGCGCCGGAAGAAACGCAGGATAAGGGTCTCCATGCGGGGCAGCTGGGTTTCGAGGTGCGGAAAACGCCCGTAGGCCCTTTCGGCATCGCGGACAAAACCATCCCGGGAAAGGACCAGCGGGCAGCCGGAAAGGGCGTGGCTCAGGGTGGCAAGCACGTTGTAGCCGTCCATCGTGACCCTCTTTCCGGAAAGCTCGGCGGCCCGCACCCTCTTTTGGCGGCGACGGAGAGCTATCTCCCGGGGAGGCGTGGCCCGGAGAAGGAGCTCCCTTTCGGCCCGGGAAAGGCCGAAATGATCGCCCACAAGCTTTAAGGCCGCTTTTTCCGGATACCCCCGGTCAAGGAGAAAGGCCAGATCCCTGGCGGCTTCCTTAAGGATGTCCTCGGTCATCATTTTTAAATCCTATCCCCAAAAGTTTCTCTCCCCCACCTGGAGAGAACTGTTTTTTACTTGAAGAAAAGCTTCCGGGCCTTGCCGAAAGGCCTCTTGCGGGTTAGAAAGACTTGCGTTCCGGTTTTAGGCTTCAGGTAAGGAGGGTACCCCATGAAACGTCCCATGACTATGGCGGAAAAGATCCTGGCCGATCGGGCCGGGGTGGCGGCGGTGGAGCCCGGGGAGCTGGTGGAGGTCCCGGTGGATCTCACGCTGGCCAACGACATCACGGCGCCGCTGGCTATCAGGATCTTTGAGGAGACGCGTATAAGCCGGGTCTTTGACCCGGAGCGCATCGTGTTGGTCATGGATCATTTCACCCCTAACAAGGACATCAAGAGCGCCGAGCAGGTGCGGATCTGTCGCGAGTTTGCCCGCCGTTTCGGTATCCGGCATTATTACGAAGGAGGAGCCTGTGGAATAGAACATGCCCTGCTTCCGGAACTGGGGCTGGTGGTTCCGGGAGACATCGTCATCGGGGCCGACAGCCACACCTGCACCTACGGAGCGCTCGGGGCCTTTGCCACCGGGGTGGGGTCCACGGATCTTGCCGCGACCTGGATCACCGGCCGCACCTGGTTCAAGGTGCCGGAGACCATAAAGTTCGTCTATCGGGGAAAACTCAAACCCTGGGTCTCGGGAAAGGATCTTATTCTTTACACCATCGGGGACATCGGGGTGGATGGGGCCCTTTACCGGGCCATGGAGTTTTCCGGGGAGGTCATAAGGCGACTTTCCATGGCCGAAAGGTTCACCATGGCTAACATGGCCATCGAGGCCGGAGGCAAGGTGGGGCTTATGGAGCCGGACCGAAAGACCCTGAACTATGTACGCGGAAGGGCCAAACGCGAGCCCCGGATCTACCGCAGCGACCGGGGGGCGCGGTATCTCGAGGTGCGGGAGTACGACTGTTCAAAGATAGATCTTCAGGTGGCCTTTCCTCATCTTCCCTCCAAGGTAAAACCCGTAACCGAGATTCCGGAGATCCCCATCGACCAGGTGGTGATCGGTTCCTGCACCAACGGGCGGCTGGAGGATCTGGCGGTGGCGGCGAAGATCCTCAAGGGGCGCCGGGTGCACCCCCATGTTCGGACCATCATTATTCCGGCCACTCCGCAGGTCTATCGGGAGGCCCTGCGTCGGGGCTATCTGCGGGTGTTCCTTGAGGCCGGAGCCATTATTTCTCCCCCTACCTGCGGGCCCTGCCTCGGGGGCCACATGGGGATCCTGGCCCGGGGTGAGCGGGCGGTGGCCACCACCAACCGCAATTTCGTGGGGCGCATGGGGCATCCGGAAAGCGAGGTCTATCTTGCCGGGCCGGCGGTGGCCGCGGCCTCGGCGGTCCTGGGCAGAATCGGAAGCCCTGAGGAACTGGGACTTAAGGAGGAGGCGTGAGATGCGTTTTCGGGGAAGGGTTTTTAAGTTCGGAGACAATATAGACACCGATGTGATCATCCCGGCCCGCTACCTCAACACCACCGACCCCCGGGAGCTGGCCAAACATTGCATGGAGGACGCGGATCCGGAATTTGTAAAAAAGGTTCGTCCCGGGGACATCATCGTGGCCGGGAAGAACTTCGGCTGCGGGTCCTCCCGGGAACACGCCCCGGTGGCCATCAAGGCCTGCGGGGTCTCGTGCGTGATCGCCGAGAGCTTTGCCCGGATCTTCTATCGCAACGCTTTCAACACCGGGCTCCCTATTGTGGAGGCCCCGGAGGCCAGTCGCGAGATTCAGGAGGGCGATGAGGTGGAGGTGGATCTTGAGGCCGGGGAGATCCGGAACCTCACGCAGAGAAAAATCTACCGGGTAAAACCCCTTCCTCCCTTCATGAAGGAACTTTTGCGGGACGGCGGCCTTATCCCGCACCTGGTCTGTAAGTATCGGAATCTACGTCTTGAGGATGAATAGTTGACAGGCGGGGGCGGGGTTTTAAAATTTGGAAAGGACGGGCGCGTAGCTCAGTTGGATAGAGCGTTGGCCTCCGGAGCCAGAGGTCGTGGGTTCGAATCCCGCCGCGCCCTCTTTAAACTTCCGTAAAATCACTTACCCCGACGGAAGAAAGGTCGAACGCTCTCGCCTCTGCCGCACCAGAAAGGAGGCCAGAGCCCTTCTTGCCAGAGCCGAAATTCTTGAGGAAAGAACTCGATTCGCAAACTATACCCCTGAAGACGTAAAACAGTGGCAGGGCGCAGGACTTCTCTCAAAACCGGATCTTAAAGCCCTTATGTCGGTCTTTGATACCGGGCTCCCCGGCTATACTTTAAAGGAGGCTGTCTCCGATTATCTTGCCGAAAGTAAACACCTCTCCCGGGGAGAACGTCAGGCCAGGGAAATAAGATCCAGGAATATTTTGCGCATACTCGGTCCCTCCACCCCTCTTGCCTCCCTGAAACCATCCGACGCGGAAGTCCTAAAGAGAACCCTTCTCGAAAAGGGCTACTCCCCGAATACCGTAAACAAACACCTGGGGGATCTCAAAAGGATCGCGGAAAGAGCCGTATCCTTGGGTCTCCTTCCGCGCAATCCTTTCTCCGCCGTAAAACCCCTCAAAAACCACAAACCCTTTCAGCCCCGGGTGCTTTCCCCTCAGGAGGTGAAAATGGTTCTCGCCGAAGCCAGGAAATCAAGACTTCTTTACGGATGGATGTATCTGATTTTTCTCTTCGCCTTCGGATGCGGACTGAGAAGATCGGAAATCCTTACCCTCCGGTGGGAATGGATCGACTGGGAAAGACGACTCGTCTTCGTGAAGAGGACCAAAACCGGTAAACCCAGGTTTGTGGGCCTGGGGGAAAGACTCTATCGTGAACTTGTGAGGCTGAAGGAAAAATTGCTCGAAAGAGGTGAAATTCCTGAGGGAAGAATACTTCCTCCCATCCACCCCGACTCCATAACCTCGGCCGCCGCAAGGATATTCCGCAGGTGCGGGCTTTCCGGCGTCCGCTTCCACGATGCCAGACACACCTACGCCACACATCTCCAGGTCCTTGCGGGAGCCTCTCCGGTCGAAGCCATGGCACGCACCGGACATTCCTCCGTGGACATGCTGCTGCACTACAGCCATCCCGCAAACCGCACCATCTTCGAGGATGCCCTGCCGTATATGAGGGAGGGGAAATGAGAATCTTTTTCGATTTTAGCCTCTCGCAACATCCAATACTTGCACACTCCTTGGGCTAGAATGCACCATTGAAGAAAGGCTCTGAGTCTCTCTTGATACTTTCTCCCCGGCGGTCTCGGTAAAACTCCCTTGCGATAAGCAACAAGCTTCTGCTCACACGCCTTCACTCTGTTTTCCAGAACCTGGCGGACCTTTTTCAGGTATACTCGGGCGTCTTCCGGGGTCTGGAAACGATCAAGGTCAAAAAGAGGGAATTCCCTCCAGTAAGGAATCCGAGATACCTGAGCCTTGTTCCAGTTGATCACTGCTTGCCACTTCCGGCGTGATCCTTCGGCCTTCTTCCCGCACTTCGGACAAGAAAGCTGCCAGCGGTCCTCTTTCGGTGTTCGCGAAATGATGGGCAGGATCCCACAATCATTGCATGGAAAAATTAAGCAGTTTGTTTCTTCAAGAGGATCAAACTTTCCATACCATAAGTACCTTTTATCCGTCTTCATAATCACAGTTACTTGGAGGTTTCGTTCAGAACATCATTCCATTTTATTTTTAGGACACTGTGAGCTTGAAATATACTCAAGAAAGAAAGTCACTATCGCACCAACAAGCGAAGAAAGCGTGACCAATATCACGGCTGCATCAGGCATAATGTTTTCCTTAATAAGCATAAAAATTGAGATTATAAAAGCCGAAAAGAGATTAGTATAGAAATAAGTTTTGTAAAACATTGTATTCATTGTATCCCTCCCTCTCATTGTATTCCTCTTTTTTATCTATGGCATCACTTCGGATAATACCTGA
>WGAR01000149.1 GCA_015494725.1 Thermodesulfobacteriaceae bacterium
CCTGGGACATAGAACTCACCCCTTTGGATAGAATTTGAGATTTAAGAAACCAATCTTTCTGACACCTCAGGTGGGTAGTCTTGAGAGGCCCGTAGGGCTTGATCTAACTATAAAGCTAAACCGCGCCCTGTCAACCCTCTATTCCCTGGTTATACGCTCCAGGCCGCCCATGTAGGGCCGCAGAACCTCCGGAATCACCACCGATCCGTCGGGTTGCTGATAGTTCTCCAGGATGGCCATAACCGTGCGTCCCACCGCCAGCCCCGAACCGTTCAGGGTATGCACAAAGCGGGGCTTGCCCCCGGAACGGGGACGATAACGAATATTGGCCCTTCGGGCCTGAAAATCCTCACAATTGGAACAGGAGGAAATCTCCACGAAACGTCCCTGCCCCGGGGCCCATACCTCGATATCGTAGGTCTTGGCCGCGGAAAAACCCAGATCCCCGGTACACAGAAGCATCACCCGATAGGGCAGCCCCAGAAGCTGCAAGACCTCCTCGGCATCCAGAAGAAGACTCTCCAGCTCCTGATAGGAGGTCTCCGGGGTGGTGATCTTCACCAGCTCCACCTTGTTGAACTGATGCTGTCGCACGATCCCCCGGGTATCCCGACCGTGGGCTCCGGCCTCGGAACGGAAACAGGGGGTATAGGCGGTGTAATAAAGGGGTAAAACCTCCTCCGGCAGGATCTCTTCCCGGTGGAGATTGGTCACCGGCACCTCGGCGGTGGGCACGAGATAATAATCCCAGTCCTCAAGCTTGAAGAGATCCTCCTTAAACTTGGGAAGCTGTCCGGTTCCGATGAGGGTTTCCTCATTCACCATGAAAGGAGGCAGGACCTCCCGGTAGCCGTGTTTGCGGATATGAAGGTCCAGCATAAAGTTGATGAGAGCCCGCTCCAGGAGGGCCCCGGCCCCGTAATAGACGGTAAATCTGGAACCGGTGATCTTGGCTGCCCGTTCAAAATCCAGGATCCCCAGTTCCACCCCGATCTCCCAGTGAGGACGGGGTTTGAAATCGAACTGCGGTAGATCCCCCCAGCGTTTGACCACCTGGTTGTCCTTTTCGTCCTCTCCCACGGGAACGCTTTCATGGGGAAGATTGGGCAACTCGAGCAGCAGCCTCTTCTGTTCTCCTTCCACCTCCCGCAATTCTCCTTCCAGGGCCTTGATCCTCTCTCCCAGGAGCTTGACCCGGGAGACCAGATCCTCCGGATCCTGCCCCTGCCGTTTGAGACGCCCTATCTCCTCGGAAAGGGTCTTGCGTTCGTGTCGCAGGCGATCCAGCTCGGCAATGAGATGTCGCCTTCGGGTATCCAGGTCCAGGATACGTTCTATGGGATAATCCCCTCCCCGGGTTGCCAGCCGCTGTTTCACCCATTGAGGCCTCTCTCTCAGGACTTTGAGATCCAGCATGGACCTTCCTCCTCGGATTTTAACCTAACCACAAAAGCCCCAGCCGATAGACCAGAAAAGCCATCACCCAGGCCAGGATTAACTGATAAGCCACGTTTATCAGCGGGTATTTGAGGCTTCCGGTTTCCTTCCAGATGGCTATAAGGGTACCCACACAGGGCACATAGAGCAAGACGAAGACCATAAAGGCCAGGGCCGCGGCCGGGGAAAGCCCCGAGGCCTGCAGGGCCTGCTCCAGGGTCTGGGTGGTCTGCTCCCCGGCCTTGTAAAGGACCCCCAGCGAGGAAACCACCACCTCCTTGGCCACAAACCCGGTCACCAGGGCCACGCTCATCCGCCAGTCGAACCCCAGGGGAGCCAGAACCGGTTCCAGAACCCGGCCGGCCTTTCCGATGTAACTCTGGGAAAGCTCCGGAGGCCTTCCTCCGGTGCGGGGAAAGGCCGAAAAGGCCCAGAGAAGCACCGAGGCCACCAGGATCACCCCACCCATCTTGCGCAGATAGATCCGGGTCCGATCCCACACATGAAAGAAGAGCCCCCGCAGGGTGGGCAGTCGATAGGGAGGAAGCTCCAGGACGAAGGGAAGATCCTCCTCCTTGACCAGGATCCGTCCGAAGAAACGGGCCACCACCGCCGCCATGATAATGCCCAGGGCATATAACCCGAACACCACCTGGGTCTCGTGCCCCCGGAAGAAGGTCCCGGCAAAGAGGATATAAACCGGAAACCGGGCCGAGCAACTCATGAGGGGATTGATGAGAATGGTGAGCAGACGTTCCCGGGGGTTCTCCATGGTCCGGGTGGCCATAATGGCCGGAACGTTACATCCGAAACCCATGAGTAGCGGGATAAAAGCCTTTCCGTGCAGCCCCAGCGAGTGCATAACCCGATCCATGATGAAGGCCGCCCGGGCCAGATACCCCGTATCCTCGAAAAGACTGATCCCCAGAAACAGAAAAAGGATGTTGGGAAGATAAACCAGGACCCCGCCCACCCCTCCCAGAACCCCTTCCACCAGGACCTCCCGCAAAAGTCCGGGGGGAAGGAGGCCTCTCAGGCTCTCCTCGGTGAGCTTGAGAAGATCCTCCAGCCAGGCCACGGGATAGGCCCCCAGCTTGAAGGTGAGGTAAAAGAGGAGATACATGACCCCGATAAAGATGGGGAAACCCAGAAGACGATGGGTAAGGATATCGTCCAGGCGCTCGGAGAAGGTCTTGCGGGAGATGGCGGAGATACGGACCGCTTCACGCACCGCTCCGGAGATAAAGCCGTAGCGGGCTTCCACGATAAGGGCCTCGGGGGACTCGTCGAAGATCTGTCTCAGCCGGGAGGAAATCTCCCGAACCCGGGAGAGCAGGATCTCGGCCCCTTCCTCCTTCTGGACCCGGGAGAGCACCTCTCGATCCCCTTCCAGAAGCTTGAGAGCCAGCCAGCGCCGGGGATATGCGGGGAGAAGATGCAGTTCCTCCAGAAGCTCCACCAGCTCGCTCAACGCTTCTTCTATCTCGCGACCGTAATACAGATGCACCGGGCGGCTCTCCCTTCGGCCCTCGGCCACCTCTATCAGGATCCCTATCAGATCCTCCATCCCCAGGCCCTTGGTCCCCACGGTAGGAACCACTGGTACCCCCAGGAGACGGGAGAGGTTCTCCGCATCCACGTATATTCCCCGGCTCTTGGCCACGTCGATCATGTTCAGGGCGATCACCATGGGCCGCCCCAGTTCCATGAGCTGCACGGTAAGATAAAGATTGCGCTCCAGATTGGAGGCATCCACCACGTTGAGGATTACGTGCGGCTTTTCCTCCAGAATGAAATTCCGGGCGATCACCTCCTCCAGGGAATACGGAGTCAGGGAATAGGTGCCGGGGAGGTCCACGATTCGGAAGAGATGGCCGTTGGTCCGGAGTTCCCCTTCCTTCTTTTCCACGGTGACCCCGGGCCAGTTGCCCACCTTCTGGCGGGCACCGGTAAGGGCATTAAAGAGGGTGGTCTTTCCGGAATTGGGGTTTCCGGCCAGGGCTACGACGATTTCGGACATTTCTCCACCAGGACCTTGGCCGCCTCCTCGTGTCGCAGGGCCACATGATAGCCCTTGAGCTCGTATTCCACCGGATCCTCCAGGGGCGCATAACGAATGACCCTGATCCGGGTCCCCGGAAGGAACCCCATCTCCAGCAGACGCTGTCTGAAGGCCCCGTTACCCAGGACCTTGACGATGATCCCCTCCTCGCCGGTACGAAGCTCGTCGAGGGTGGTGAGATTCTCCATGCGGGGACAGATCCCCTCTTCCCTTCGCCGACACCCCCTTCCCCAACGCCAGCGCCACCGGAACCCCATCCCTAGCCCTCTCTTCCGCGACAGGCCGAACAATACCCCAGGATCTCGAAACGGGTCATCTTCACCTCCACTCCGTACCTTTCCGCATATTCGCGAGCCACCTCTTCCAGTCGATCATCGCTGAACTCCTCCACCCGGCGACAGGAAAGACAGCGAAAATGGGCGTGCGGCTCGTGACCGTAGATGTGTTCATAATGCATGTGGCCATCTTCGTGATATACCTCCTGCACCAGCCCGCACTCGATAAGCAGGGGAAGGGTGCGATATATGGAGGCCTTGGAGACCTTATAGCCCTTGTTGCGCAGTCGCAAATAAAGTTCATCCACGTCGAAATGATCGTGGATGTTGAAGACCTCCCGCAGAATGATCTCCCGCTCCTGGGTATAGCGCAACCCCTTCCTCTTGATAAAATCCCTGAAAATTTCTATTTCCGAACCCGGAGAACGTTCCATGGGACTTTTGTTGAGAAAGCTTTTCAATACCTTGCCAATCCTTGGCTCTTTTGTCAAGGGGATGATTTCGGGGATATATTTAAGGACATGCGGGTAGTGGAAACGGCCAGACGGGTCCTGCGTATCGAGATCGAGGGGCTGGAGAGCGTTTATCGTAAGCTGGGCCCCTCCTTCGAGCGGGCGGTGGAGCTCATTCTGGGGTCCCGGGGGCGGGTGGTGGTAACCGGGCTCGGAAAGAGCGGACTGGTAGGTCGCAAGATAGCCGCCACCCTTTCCTCCACCGGTACCCCGGCCTTCTTCCTGCATCCCGCCGAGGCCCTTCACGGAGACCTGGGAATGGTCACCCGGGAGGATGTACTGCTGGCCCTTTCCAACTCAGGGCGCACCGAGGAGGTAAACCTGATCGTTCAGATCCTCAAACGGCGCGGGGTAAAGACGGTGGCCTTTACCGGAAACGGCGATTCCCCGCTGGCCCGTATGGCGGAGGTGGTCATCGACGTGGGGGTTCCCCGGGAGGCCTGCCCCTACGATCTGGCCCCCACCGCCAGCACCACCGCGGCTCTGGCCGTAGGCGATGCCCTGGCCGTGGCCCTGGCCGAGGCCCGGGGATTCGGCCCCGAAGATTTCCGGCGTAATCACCCCGCCGGTTCCCTGGGAGAACGCCTTCGGGTAAGGGTGGCGGAAATCATGCTCACCGAGGAACATATTCCCCGCACCCGCATGGGAACCCTGTTGCGAGACGCCCTCCCGGAAATGGATCGTAAGGGCCTGGGGTGCATCCTGGTCCTGGACGACCACGATCACCTGCGGGGCATCATCACCGACGGCGACCTGCGTCGGGCCCTCCTCCGCCGGGGGAACCCGGA
>WGAR01000150.1 GCA_015494725.1 Thermodesulfobacteriaceae bacterium
CCGGAGGTGCCCTGGCCGTAACCTCCACTTCTCTGGCCCTGACCAGGGCCCTGGCCTATAGCCGGGCCGAGGAAGAGGAAGCCGACCGTCTGGGGTTCGAATACCTGACCCGGGCCGGTTATGATCCCGGAGCCTTTCTCTCCATCCTGCAAAAGATCGTCCGGCACCGCTGGCTTCTCACTGAAACCGGCCCCAATTATCTTCTCACTCACCCCGCTCCCCCGGAGAGGATCACCTATCTGGAAACCCTGGTCAAGAGGTACCATCGTACCCATCCCTCCGCGAGCTATCGCCCCACGGATCCCCTCTATCTGCGCCGGATTCAGGTTCGGGTAAAGGTGGAAACCCACGATCCGGGACTTCTGGTAATGCGCTACCGGGAGGCCCTCAAATATTCCCCGGATGATCCCATGTTACATTACGGTCTGGGAATGGCCCTGGCCCGGGCCCGCTTCTTCCGGGAAGCCATAAAGGAACTCCGTCAGACCGTGCGCCAGTTTCCGAAGCAGGATTATTTCCGCCTGGATCTGGCGGAGGTCTATTTTCGGGCCGGCTACTACCCCCAGGCCCGGGAGATGCTGGAGGATTACCTAAGCCGTCATCCCAAGGATACCTGGGCCCTCTGGATCCTGGCCCGCACCTATCAAGAGGAACGTCTCTGGGCCAAAGCCTGGCCCATCTTCCGGGATCTGGCCCATAAACTGGATAATTTCCCGGATTTTCATTATTACTACGGCTACCTTCTTTCTCAGATGGGGCACGAGGGCGAGGCCCACTATCAGTTCGCCCGCTACTTCAATCTGCAGGGAGACACCCGGGTGGCGCTTTACCACTTTCGCAAGGCCTTAAAATATCTTCCCTCTGACTCTCCCCTGCGCCAGAAGATCCGGGAAAAACTTCAAACCTCGCCCAAGTCCTGACTTTCGCGGTCTGAAAAGTTGATTTTTGCGACTAAAGTTGGTAAATCAGACCTATATGCTCAAAGCTTTTTTACTGGTAGCCGGGGCCTATCTTCTGGGGTCCGTTCCCTTTGCCGTGGTGGTGTGTCGTCCCTTTGGGATCGATCCCCGCCGGGCCGGTTCCGGCAACCCCGGAGCAACCAACGTAGCCCGCTTGCTGGGGAGAAAATGGGGGGCCCTTACTCTGGTCCTGGATCTGGGCAAGGCCATCCTTCCGGTGGCGGTGGCCCGGTTCTGGTTGAAGGATCTGGAAGGCTATCCCTGGTGGGTGGCAGCCACCGGACTGGCCGCCTTCCTGGGGCATCTCTTCCCGATATATCTCGGCTTTCGCGGAGGAAAGGGGGTGGCCAGCGCGGCCGGAGTGCTCCTGGTGGTTTGTCCTAAGGCCCTCCTGCTTTCCCTGCCCGTATTCGTGGCCGCGGTGGCTCTCTCCGGTTTCGTTTCCGTGGGGTCTCTGCTAGGGTCCCTGCTGGCTCCCCTGTGGGTGCGTCTCTTTTCGCCTGAGCCGGCCTATTTCTGGATGACCCTGCTCATGACCCTGCTCATCTGGGTCAAACATCGCTCCAATCTACAGCGTCTCCTGCGGGGAGAAGAAAAATCCTGGAAACGAGCATGAGCGCGCGGGAAGAAGCCAAAAAGAAGGGCTTTCCCCTGAACGACCGTTATCTCCTGCGAACCTCCGGAGATGAAATGGAGGCCTGGGTGGAGGGCGGAGTCCCGGGGCCGGAAGAATGGGAGGAGATACGGCGGAAACTTCTTGAGCTGGGGCTTTCCGGTGTTCTGGAAAAACCGGAGCTACAGGAAAATCGGGCCATCGTGGCCCGGGGGCAACCTCCCATTCCCGGCCAGGACGGGCACCTGGAATTTTTGGTGGACCTCTCCCATGGCCCCCGGAAGGTGGATAAACATCGTGTGGATCTGCGGGAGATGAACCTGGTGGTCTCCGTGCGGGCCGGAACCCGGGTGGTGCGAAGGGTTCCTCCCCGACCCGGGCAACCCGGCCATAACGTATGGGGAGAGGTGATCCCCCCTCCTCCCACCAAGGATGTAGAGTTCAATTACGGCGAGGGCCTGCGACCGGATGAGAAGGGAGAATTTCTGATCGCCGAAAGAGACGGATGTCTGGTGGAAAAACAGGGGAAACTATGCGTGGATCCGGAGTTCACCCTGGAAGGGGATGTGGACTGGGATTCGGGAAATGTGCGTTTCTGCGGAAGGAAACTTACCGTTACCGGTTCGGTGCGGCGGGGATTCAAGGTCTGGGCCAAGGGCGAGGTGGAAATCCTGGGAGGGGTGGAGGACGAGGCCGAAATAGAGGTGGAGGGTAACCTGGTGATCCAGGGCCTGATCCATGGAGAAACCTGTCGTATCCATGTCTCCGGTAACGCCCACCTGGGAAGCGTGGAGTACGCCACGATAAAGGTGGAAAAAAGACTTACCGTGGGAGATTACCTCCTCCAGGCTAACGTGAAGGTGGGAGAGGACCTCACCGTGGTGGAAAACCGGGGATTGGTGGCGGCGGGAAGGGTGGAAGTGGGGAGGGGAGCCGTCATCAAGGTGGCCGGCAACGATTCCTTCGTGCCCACGATAATCAAGGTGGGCAATCCCCCGGAAATCCTCGAGGAGATAGAACGCCTCAAAGAAGAACTGGTCCTTCTGGATGAAGCCACCGAAAAGTTACACCAGGCCCTGAGCCTGGGGCTCAAACTCAAAAAGGAAGGGCGCCTCCGTCCGGACAAGGCCCGGCTCTTAAGCAAGATCCAGAAGGTCTTTCGGGAAAAGGTCCTGGCCCAGGCCAATCTTCAGGAAAAAATCAAAGAGAAAGAAGAAGCCCTTCAGGCCTATACCCAGCATACCCTTAAGGTCCTGGATCGGGTCTATCCGGGGGTACGGATCGCCATCGGACGCTATGAATACGAAGTCCGTAAGGAAATTCCCGGTCCGGTGGAATTTTTCCTGGAAGGAAAGACGGTGAAGAGCCGGCCTTTAGAGGGAGAATAGGCGTCGCAGGGCCTCCACGAAGCGCTCCGCGGTTTCCAGGTCGTCGAAATCGAAGCGGAACCGGGGCCCCTTACGTCCCATCTCTATCTTTACCTTTCCTCCGCACCAGCGGGAAAGTTCCGTGGCCAGGGCCTCCAGATCCGGATCCGGCGGGGACTTTTTCCGCCCGGGGCGCCCCTCCTTCAGCCGTCGCACCAGACGTTCCGTTTCCCTTACCGAAAGGCCCCGGCGGAGGATCTCCTGGCGGGCGGTGAGGATCAACTCCTGGTCTTCCAGGGACAGAAGGGCCCGGGCGTGACCGGCCGAAAGCCTCCCCTCCCATAGATCCTCCTGCACCTCCGGGGGGAGCCGGAGTAGTCGTAAGGAATTGGCTATGGTGGAACGATCCCGTCCCACCTTGCGGGCTATTTCTTCCTGGGAATAACCGAACTCCTCCTGAAGGCGTCGATACCCCTCGGCCTCCTCCAGGGGGTTGAGATCCTCCCGCTGCAGGTTTTCGATCAGGGCCACGGCCAGGGCTTCTTCGTCTGAAAGATGCTTTACCAGTACCGGAATCTCGGAAAGACCGGCCATTTTGGCCGCCCGTAAACGTCTTTCTCCGGCCACCAGTTCATAGGTCTCCGGGGCTATCTCACGCACCAGAAGCGGCTGAAGGATCCCCCGGTCCCGGATGGAGCGAGCCAGTTCCTCCAGTTCGGAGGGATTGAACCTTTTTCGGGGCTGAAAGGGCGAGGGCAGGATGCGCTCCAGGGGAACGGTGCGCAGTTCTCCCTCGGTTTCGGGAAGAAGGGCCGCCAGCCCCCTTCCCAGGCGTTTACGGGTTCTTTTCTCGGGCACGACGTTTTACCTCCTCACCCAGTCTGCGAAAGGCCTCTGCCGCCCGCCCTCTCGGATCATAAACGGTTATGGGCTGACCGTGACTGGGAGCCTCGCTCAAACGCACGGTACGGGGAATAAGGGTCTCAAACACCGTCCAGCGAAAGTGACGCCGGGCTTCCTCCGCCACTTCCCGCGAGAGACGATTGCGACCATCGAACATGGTAAGAACGATACCAAAGAGGAACAAGCGGGCATTAAGTCCCTCCCTGATGCGACGCAGGGTCTTTATGAGGAGGGACAGGCCCTCCAGAGCATAATACTCGCACTGAAGGGGTATGACCACCCCCTCGGCCGCACACAGGGCGTTTACCGTAAGAATACCCAGGGAAGGCGGACAATCCAGGAGGATGAAATCGTATTCTGCGGCCAGGGATTCCAGGATCCCCCGCACCAGGAGTTCCCGGTGGGGGAGATCGAGGAGTTCCACTTCCCCTCCGGCCAGATCGGCGGAAGAGGGAAGCAGATCCAGCCCGAAAGGGGTAGAAATCAGGATCTCCCGGGCGGAGCGTTCGCCACAAAGGGCCGCATAAAGACTGCGTGAAGCCGGCACCCGGACTCCCAGGCCGCTGGAGGCGTTGGCCTGGGGGTCCAGATCCACCAGAAGGACCCGTTCCCCGCTTTCGGCCAGAGCCGCAGCCAGATTGACCGCCACGGTGGTCTTACCCACCCCACCTTTTTGGTTAGCCAGGGCCAGGATCATGACCGGAGATGCCTGCGCAGGAGTTCGGTGAGTTCCTCAAGGGTATAGGGCTTGCGCAGCAGACCATCGAAGGGTTCGATGGCCTCCGAGCCCTCCAGAGAATAGCCGGTGGAGAGGATCAGACGGGGGCGGGGCTGCCGATCCTTAAGTCTTTCTGCTACCCAGCGGGCCCCCTTGCCTCCGGGGACGGTAAGATCCAGCAGCAGGAGGTCAAAGGGACGCCCCTCGGAAAGGGCTTTTTCGTATTTGGCCAGGGCCTCCGGGCCGTTTTCCGCGGTTTCCACCTCCACCCCCAGGTACCCCAGGGCCTCGGCCAGGAGGAGCCGTATGGGCTCCTCATCGTCCATCACCAGCACCCTTCCGGAAAACTTCTGGGGTTCAATCGGGGTTTCCGGAGAAGGAATTTCTTTCTCGCCGGGTTTCTCGGCCGCCGGGAGACGAATACGGAAGGTGGTCCCTTTCCCCGGAAAAGAAAAGACTTCGATCTTGCCGCCGTAACGCTCCACCACACTCTTGACCACCGCCAGCCCCAGCCCGGTCCCCGCGGGTTTGGTGGTGAATCCAGGCTCAAAGATGCGCGACTGAACCTCCCGGGGGATGCCTGGCCCGGTATCCCTTATCACCAGAACCACCTCCCCGTCCTGATACTCGGCCTGAATAAATATATCCCCTCCCTGAGGCATGGCCTCCAGGGCATTGAGGACTAGGTTCTGGATCATCTGCGCAAAGTGGGAACTGTCCATCCGTAAAGGGGGAATCCCCTCGGGGATCTCCAGATGCACCCGCACCGAGGAGCCGTGCACCAGAAAGGAGACCAGTTCCTTGAGAAAATCCTTGATAATCACTTCCTTGGGTTGAGGAATATCTCCCCGGGAGAAGGTAAGCAGATCGCGGGCCAGATTTTTGGCCCGCTGGGCCACCTTTTCGCAACGGGAAAGGACTTCCAGCACCCGCGGGTCCTCCACCGTGCGGGAAAGGAGCTCCAGATTGCCCAGGAGAGAGGTCAGGAGGTTATTGAAGTCGTGGGCCACCCCTCCGGCGAGAAGCTCAAGGGCCCGGTGTTTTTCCAGTTGAACCCTTTCCTCCTCCAGGAGTTTACGTTCGGAAATATCCTGAACTATCCCCAGATAGAAGCGCTTTTTCCCCACCTGAATGATGGAAAAATACACCTCCACCGGAAAGAGACTCCCGTCCCTCCGACGGGCCTTAAATTCCAGCCGTTTCCCCACCAGGCGACTCCTTCCGGTCCTTTTGACCCGGGCAAAGGATTGGAGATAGGCCTCATGATATTCGGAAGGGGCCAGAGCAAGGTGAAGGTCCTTACCCAGGACTTCCCTTTCCTGATAACCGAAGATCTTTTCGGCGGCGGGATTAAAATAGGTGATCCGACCGTTCTCATCCATGAGGATAACCGCCAGGGGGGCATTTTCGGCCAGGGTACGAAACCGGGCCTCGCTTTCGGCCAGGGCCAGTTCCATCCTCTTAAGGGGGGTTATATCCTGAAGGCTGCTCCAGATCTCTAGCCGCGGGCCCTGCCGGAAGACCCGGGAGGAGACGAGGAAGGTCCTCTCCCCGCCGGATCGATCCCGCAGATGGATTTCGTAACCCGAAATCTCTCCCTTCTCGAGAAGAATCTTAAGGAAGTTCTCACGTTCCCGGGGTTCGCGATAAAACTGCTGCACTTCCTGCCCCCGGAGATCGGCTTCTTCCGGAACCTGCAGAAGTCTTTTCAGGGCCCGATTGGCCATAAGGATGCGCCCCTCAAGATCCGTAACCACCAGACCGGCGGGATTATCCTCGAAGAGTCGCCGGAGCTTCTCCTCCAGGAGCTTGCGTTCATGGATATCGAAGATAAGACTGATCTTGAGTCGTTCCCCGGTGGGGGAATCAAAGGGGGTGTTAATGGCCAGGTACCATCGACCATCCCGCGGATTTATAGCCTCCCACTGAATGGTCTTTCCCTCCCGGAAGACCTCTTCCTGCCGACACCAGCTGCAGGGCTCTTTCTGCCTGTAAATGACCTCATAGCACCGTTTACCTATGGGCTCCTCTTCCACCCACTCCTTAAAACGACGATTGGCCGCAAGGATCCGATAGTCGTGATCCGAAAGATAGAAGAAACCCGGAAGGGTCTCCACGATCTTTACAAAGAGATGGTTGCCCAGGAGATGTTTCTTTTCCGCGGTAATATCCCGGAAGATATGGAAGATCCCCAGAAGATTCCCTTCTTCATCCTTTACCGGAGCCGCATAGGCCCAGAGCCAGCACCCCAGATGGTCCTCGTAAAATTCGTCCATACAGGGATGCCCTTCGATATTCACTCGCATGTGCATGCAGAAGGGCGGACGGGTCTTGCTGCGGTGGAGCAATTCGTAACAGCGGGCCCCGATTATCCGGGGGAGCGGGACCTTGAGAATGGAGGAAAGGGCCTGATTGGCATAAAGAACCCTCCCCTCCCCATCGAGGACCATCACCCCATCCGGGAGAAGATCCAGGATCTCGGGAA
>WGAR01000151.1 GCA_015494725.1 Thermodesulfobacteriaceae bacterium
AAATCCTATACCCTGCTTACCATCGGTGACGGTCTGGTCTCCCAGATCCCCGCCCTTATAGTTTCCACCTCCGCGGGTATCATTGTGAGCCGGGCGGCCTCGGAATCGGGCATGGGGCGGGATTTCGCCCGTCAATTCGCTTCCCGTCCCGAGGCCCTGGCTATGGCCGCGGTGGCGGTATTCCTGGTGGGCCTGCTTCCGGGGCTGCCCACCCTTCCCTTTACGGTGCTGGCCCTGGGGGTGGGAGGGCTGGCCTACATATCCTTCCGGTTTCAGCAGGCCCTGGTGACCGAGGAAAAACCCGAGGAACCCGAGGCCCCGCCCCCCGGAGAGGAGATCGAACAACTCCTTCCCCTGGATCTTCTCAGCCTGGAGATAGGATACGCCCTTATCCCTCTGGTGGATGAGAGCCAGGGCGGAGATCTCCTGGAGCGGATCAAGAATCTGCGCAAACAGTTGGCCCTGGAAATGGGAGTGGTTATCCCCCCCATTCATGTCCGGGATAACCTCCAGCTCAAACCGGCCGAATATCTCATTCTCATCAAGGGGGTGGAGGTGGCGCGCGGGGAGGTCCTTCCGGGGCATCTCCTGGCCATGAGCCAGGAGGAAAAGGCCCCGGAGCTCAAAGGGGCCATCCCCACCCGGGAACCCGCCTTCGGGCTTCCGGCCTACTGGATACCCGAGGATCGGAAGGAGGAGGCCGAGGCGGCCGGGTATATCGTGGTGAATCTCTCCACGGTGATCGTGACCCACTTTGCCGAGGTCATTAAGAGACACGCCGATGAGCTCCTGACCCGGGAGGAGGTCCAGAAACTCCTGAACACCCTTTCCCGCCAGTATCCCAAGGTGGTGGAGGAGGCCCTGAACGTGGTGAACCTGGGGATCATCCAGAAGGTATTGCAGAACCTGGTACGGGAAGGGGTGTCGGTGCGGGATCTCCTCACCATTATGGAGACCCTGGCCGATTACGGTGAGCGCATAAAGGATCCGGATACGCTTACCGAATACGTACGGCAGAGGCTGGGAAGGGTGATTGTGAAACCCTATCTCGATCCCTCGGGCAAACTGTATGTAACCGCGGTGGGCGAGGACATCGAGGAAGCGATTCGCCGCTCCCTCCAGCGCACCGCGGAGGGGACCTTTCTCATGATTGAACCCCGTATGGGTAGTCGTATTGTGGCGGCTCTGGTTCAGGCCGCGGAAAGGATGACCCGGGCCGGGCGCCATCCGGTGTTCCTGGCCACCCCCACGGCCAGGCGGCATCTACGCCGGCTGGTGGAACGTTCCCTGCCTCAGGCTGCGGTGCTCTCTCACGCCGAGATCCCGGCCGAGGTCCGGGTGGAGATCCTGGAGACGGTGAGGATGGGCCGTGAAGATTAAACGTTTTTACGGAAAGAATCCCCTGGAGGTTATCACCCGGGTCAAGGAGGAACTGGGGGAGGAGGCCCTTATCCTCTCCTCCCGGCGCCACAACGGCGAAGGGGTTTACGAAATCGTGGCTGCCATCGATGGTTCCTCGGCCGAAGGGTTTCCCGCCGGAAGGCCGGAGGAAACCCCCGCCGAATCGGATCTACGCAGGGAACTCCAGGAGATAAAGACCCTGCTGAAGGAGGTCCTCTCTCCTTATAAGGCCGGGGAAAGGTTCCTTCGCCTGGTGGAACTGGGGATTCCCCCGGAGGTGGCGCAAAAGGTAGTGGAGGATCCCCTCTCCTGGCTTAAGGCACACCTTAAGCGGTCCGCGGCCACTCCCTTTTCCCGGCGCAACATCTTTGTGGGGCCGGCCGGGGCCGGGAAAACCAGCAGTATATTCAAGATCGCGGCCTGGTTTCGCTATCACCGCGGAGAGGCGGTACGGGTCCTGAGCCTGGACCGGCATCGTGTCGGGGCCCTTCAGGAGGCCCGTCGTCTGGGAGACCTCCTGGAAATCCCTGTGGATACCGAGGTTCCGGACCCCCTTTCCGAGGAAACCTATCTTCTGGTAGATACACCGGGCTGGGGAGGACGCTTCGGTCCGGAGGATCTGCGGGAGATCCTGGAGAAGATTCCCCGGGCCCGGGTGCAACTGGTGCTCAAGGCCACCGAACATCCGCTGGTTTGGAAGCATTTTCTGGAACAGTGCATGGATTTTCCGGTGGAAGGGGTGGTTCTCACCCACGCGGACCGGATATACTGTGGACTCTCCCTGGGATTTCTTCTGGAAGAAAACCTGCCCGGGATCAGTTTCGTTTCCCTGGGGCCCCGGATCCCCGAGGACCTGGCCCGGGCTACGGAGGAGGTTTTGGAAAAGACTTTTTTGCGTGGGCTAAATCTCGTATATGGTTTACAATAGAAAGGAGGTTCCTATGCGTGTTCTTGCGGTCTCTAGCGGAAAGGGCGGAGTAGGAAAAACCAATTTTGTGGCCAATCTGGCTCTGGCCCTGGAAAAGAAAGGGCAACACACGCTGATCTTCGATGCCGATCTGGGTCTGGCCAATGTGGATGTACTGCTGGGTCTGGCCCCCAAGAGGGATATTAGACACGTACTTTCCGGAGAATGCACCCTTAAGGACATAGTGATACGCACCAAATACGGTTTTGAGGTTATCCCGGCCAGTTCCGGGGTACTGGAGCTTACCCGTCTGGCTCCTTCGGAGAAGCTCTCCCTGAAGGAGCAGTTCGATGAGGTCTCCCAAGGGGTGGATTTTTTTATCTTTGATCTGGGGGCCGGAATCTCGGATAACGTGTTATTCTTTAATCTGGTGGCTCAGGAACGCATCGTGATCACCACCCCCGAGCCCACCGCCATGGCCGACGCCTATGCCCTGATCAAACTTCTTTTTGTCCGCCATCAGGTAAAACGCATTTATCTGCTGGTCAATCTCATCCGCGACGAACAGGAGGGCAAGACCGTATATCGCCAGATCGCTCAGGTGGCGGAGCGCTTTCTGGGGCCGGTGGGGTTGACCTATCTGGGGGCCATCCGGAACGATCCTTCCGTGCCCCGGGCGGTGCGACAGCAGGAACCCTTTCTGCACCTCTTTCCGGATTCTCCGGCCAGCCGGGATCTGCTTCAGATCTGTGAGAAGCTCCTTCGCCTCAAACCCAAAATCGAGGGAGGCCTTGAGGCTCTGTGGTCCCAAAGATCCCAGGTTCTCTCATGAAAAACTACCTGTCCAAGTCCCCGGAGGAACTGGTTCTGGAACATTTGCCGCTGGTCAAATACCTGGCTTCCCGGCTGGCCGGGAGATTGCCCCCTCCGCTGGAGGAGGAGGATCTGGTTTCCGCGGGTATCCTGGGGCTCATCGAGGCCGCGCGGCGCTTTGATCCCCGGCGCAACATTCAGTTCCGGACCTTTGCTGAGTTTCGTATCCGGGGAGCCATGCTGGATCAGATCCGTCATCTGGACTGGGTTCCCCGTTCGGTGAAAGAAAAGGCCTCCCGCCTGGAGAAGGTCTTTTCCGAGCTGGAGAACCGTCTGGGACGCCCTCCGGAGGACGAGGAAGTGGCCCGGGCTATGGGGATTTCCCTTGAGGAATATTATCGTCTGCTGGAGGAGATCCGCGGCATCTCCCTGGTAGATCTCGACAGCCTGCGCAAAAAACTGGAAGACGAAGGGCTGGACTGGGCGGATATCCTTTCCGATGCCGGAGAGAACGATCCCTTCGAACGGCTCGGGCTCAAGGAACTGGCCGAGGCCCTTTCCCGGGCCATTGCCGAATTGCCAGAGAAGGAGAAGTTGGTTATAACCCTTTATTATTACGAAGGCCTGACCATGAAGGAGATAGGCAGGGTTCTGGGTTACACCGAAAGCCGCATCTCCCAGCTTCACAGCAAGGCTCTGCTGCGACTCCGGGGCCGACTCCGGGAGATGCTGGGAGAGGATTACCTCAAATTCTGGTGAGGAGGTGGTTTTATGCCCCTGGATACCAGTATGAGGGTGCTGGTGGTGGACGATTTTGCCACCATGCGCAAGATCATCAAGAACATCCTGACTCAGCTGGGGTTCAGGAACATCATTGAGGCCGACGATGGAACCACGGCCTGGGAGATCCTGCAGAAGGAGCCCGTGGATCTGATCATCTCCGACTGGAACATGCCCAAGATGAGCGGTCTGGAACTCCTGAAGAAGGTGCGTGCGGACGAAAGGCTCAAGGATATCCCCTTTCTCATGGTTACTGCCGAGGCCCAGAAGGAGAACATCATCGAGGCGGCCAAGTACAAGGTGAGTCAGTACATTGTGAAGCCCTTTACCCCGGAAACCCTCAAGGAGAAGCTGGAGAAGATATTCGGAGGTTAAGGTTTGGAGCAGGAAAAAGAGAAAAAAGCGGGGGGGCCTCCTCCGGAGGATTTTCCCGAGGAAGTCCCCGAGCCCCCTCCGGAGCCCGGTGAGGTCAAGGAAGAACCTCCCGAGGAACTGATAAGGGCGCTGGAGAGCGCGGAGGGGGAAGCGGAGGAAGAGGCACCTTCCCCGGGGAGGTGGAAGCACCTCTCGCGGATCCTTCTCGGGGTGGGGATCTTCGGCTGTCTTTTGGGGCTGGTTCTGGGGGTCTATACCCTGAAGAGGCTTTTACACCCGGCCGGAGGGAAGGCCCAGCCGGTGAAAAGCTCTATCCCGGCTGAGTCCCCGGCGCAGGGGCCTCTGGGTTCTCTTCCCCTGCCCGGAAGGACCGAACATGCCCTGGTGCTCAAACATTTTCTTATTCCCCTTCAAACCGAGGGAGGGGCTCCGGTCTTCATCAAAGCCTCGGTGGTCCTCTATTTCACCACCCAGAAGGAGGTCCTCAGGGCCAGAAAACTGGAAAATCCCCTGCGTACCATCATCTACGAGACCTTCAAAAACATTCCCTTTTACTACTGGCGCAGCCCGGAGGGGGTCAAGAAGATAAGGGCGGCTCTTCTTAAGGCCCTTAGAGAGCGGGCCCCGGAAAACCTGGTTCCGGTTTCGGTGGAGGTAACGGGGTATATTCTCAAATAAGAGGGAGGGTATGCCGGAAAGGATAGAAAAACCCTCGGGGGTGATCCCGGTTCTTCCCTCGGTGGAACACGAGAAACAGAAATCCAGGCGCAGGGAGGATCGGAGAAAAAAGCCTCCGGATCGCTCGCGGAAAGAGCCTCCCGGATCCCGAAAGAAGGAAGGGGAGATCGACCTGGTGATATGATCAAGGATCCGGTTTTCTGGCAGCTTGTACTGGACTTGCTTCTCCTGGTGGCCATTCTGGTGCTTTTTCTGCGGATCCGGCGCCTGGTCCCCTCTTCCCTTCGGGAGGTGGTCTCCAGGCTGGAGATCCTGGAGCGGTTGTCCGAGGATCTGGCCCGTTATCTGGAGGAGGAAAGGCGTATCTATGCCCGTCTGGAGAGGGCCCTGAGGGCCGGGGTGCAGGCCTGGGAAGGGCAGGAAGAGGAACGCCGCACCCTCAGGGAAAAGGTGCTCGGGGATTACCGTCAGGGAACGGAGGTGAAGGAGATCGCCCGGCGCTATGGCCTCTCCGAGGGAGAGGTGGAGCTATTGATCTCGCTGGAACGGTTTCGGAGTAGGAAATGAGGGTAACCCTTCCGGCCCCGGTCGCCTATCTTCCGGAAAACCTCCTGATCCTTTTTGAGCGGCCGGGGCGGGAACTCACCGTCCGGGTCATCGAGGTGGAGGGCAAGACCCTTACCCTGGAAGCCGGGGGGGAGCGTTTCCAGGCCCGTCTGGCCGGAGCGCTGGTTCCCGAAGATTTTCGCCCCGGGGAGACGGTGCGGGTGCGGGTCCTCTCGGCGGGGCCCCCGGTGGTCCTGCACCTTATCGAGGGCAGCGGGGTCTCCCGGGTCCAGGAAAGACTGGCGGATCTGGTGCGTCTCATTCAGGGGCGGGCCCTCCCGGTGCCGGAAGGGCCCCTGGTTTCGGAAAGACCGGATCTTTCCTCGCTCCTGACCTTTCTGCTTCAGGCCGTCGGCGAACATCCGGAGGAGGGCAAGGCCCCCCGGCGGGAGGCCAAAGCGGCGGAAACCCCGCTCACCCAGACCCTTCTCCATCTCTGGAAGGGAGGGGGCCTGATCCTTCCCTTTTTCTTCGCCGATCAGCTTTCCTGGGGGTTTCTGGAGGCCGATCGAGAAAAGGAAAGACCCCGGGAGAGATACATTTACCTGCGGCTTTTTCTCGGAAACCTGGGGTTGATGGAGGCCTTCCTGCGGCTTCAGGGTTCTCAGCTGAAGGTGGATTTTCTCTTCTCCCGGGAGGAGGCCCTGACTCTGGCCCGGAAGGAAGTAATTAATCTGAGAAGGGAGCTGGCGGAAAGGGGGTTCTGGCCGGAGATCAGTCTGGAGAAGGCCTACCATGAACCCGGAGCCTTACTGGCCAGGGAGGGGTAATCCACAGGGGGTTAGGGAAGATGAAAGCCTTGGTGGTGGATGATTCCAAATCCATAAGGCAGATCGAAAGAAGATACTTAGAAGAGATGGGCTTTACGGTGGTGGAGGCCGAAAACGGGGAGGAGGCCCTGGAAAAACTGCGGGAAAATCCGGATGTGCGCCTTATTATTCTGGACTGGCATATGCCGGTCATGAACGGCTACGAGTTCCTCAAGGCGGTCCGGGCCAATCCCGAATGGAACCAGGTCAAGATCATGATGGTAACCACGGAAAATCAACAGAAAAGTGTCATCGACGCCCTCATGGCCGGGGCCAACGAATACCTGATGAAACCCTTCGATCGGGAGATGCTGGAGACCAAGATCCGATTTCTACTGGAGGAGGTCTTATGAGGATCAGAGTGCTCATCGTGGATGATTCTCCGGTTATTCGGCGGCTTTTGCGGGAGGCCCTTTCCAAGGAGGCGGATCTGGAAGTGGTGGGGGCGGCCCGGGACGGTCGCGAGGCGGTGGAGATGGTTCGGGCTCTGCGTCCGGATGTGGTCACCCTGGATATCGAGATGCCGGTAATGGATGGTCTTACGGCCCTGCGGGAGATCCGGAGGATCGCTCCCCGGACCCGGGTGATCATGTTCTCCACCCTTACGGAAAAGGGGGCCCGGGAGACCATTGAGGCCCTTTCCCTGGGGGCCTTTGATTTTGTTACCAAGCCCAAGGGAAGTTCCCTTACCCAGAGCCTTCAGCGGATCAAGGAAGAACTTATTCCCAAGATCCGGGCCGCGGCGCCCCGGACACCGGCTCCCAGGTTGCCGGCTCCTCCCCGGCCTCCGGTGTTCAAGCCCCCCCTGGTCCGTCCGGGGGTCTATGCGGTGGTGGGGATCGGTATTTCCACCGGGGGCCCCAAGGCCCTCATGGAGGTCATCCCGCGCCTGCCGGGGACCTTTCCGGTGCCGGTCCTGATCGTGCAGCACATGCCCCCCATGTTCACCACCCAGCTGGCCCGGAGTCTGGATCGCCTCTCGCCCCTGCGGGTAAAGGAGGCCCAGCAGGGGGAGCCGGTGCAGAAGGGCACGGTCTATATCGCCCCGGGAGACTATCACATGGAGGTTCGGGGCTCGGGTCGCAGCAAACACATCCATCTGCATCAGGGCCCCCCGGAAAACGGGTGTCGTCCCTCGGTGGACCCTCTCTTCCGGTCTCTGGCCGAGACCTACGGAGGAGCGGTGGTGGGGGTGGTAATGACCGGAATGGGACACGACGGCCGCGAGGGGGCCAGGAAGATAAAGGAAAAAGGGGGGCTGGTTATTGCCCAGGACGAAAAGACCTCCACGGTATTCGGGATGCCCCGGGCGGT
>WGAR01000152.1 GCA_015494725.1 Thermodesulfobacteriaceae bacterium
ACCCAGAAGAACCAATTCACCCATGGCTACCTCGTACGTATGAATTCAAGGGCCCTTCGGAGCCTGCGTAAAACCCGCTCGCGTCCCAGGATGCGCATAATCTCAAATAACCCCGGGCTTACGGTCTTGCCCGTGAGGGCTACCCTTACGGGCTGGGCAATCTTCTTAAGCTTTAAGCCCGTTTCCTCGGCCAGGCCCCGGAAGAGTCTTTCTAAGGGTTCATCTTTAAATTTTACCCTGGAGAGCTCTTCCAGTAAACGTTCGAGCACCGGGGCGATATCCGGAGTAAGGAATTTTCGCGCGGCTTCGGGATCGTAATCTATCTCCTCCACCAGATAGAACCTCAGCATCTCGGCGGCTTCAAGGAGGGTGCGGGCCCGGGGTTTTACGGTCTCCAGGGCCTCCTCAAGATATCGACGGTCCTCCGGCACCGGAAGGCCCAGCTTCCGGAGGAAGGGCAGGACCTCCTCGGCCAGTTCGGGGGTGGGAGTGGCTCGCAGCCAGTAGGCATTCACAGCCAGCAATTTTTCGGGATCAAAACGGGCCGCTGCCTTGTTTATCCTGGAAAGATCGAATTTTTCGATCATCTCCTCCAGGGTGAATATTTCCTGATCCCCCCACGACCAGCCCAGACGCACCAGATAATTTCGCAGGGCCTGGGGTAGATAGCCCTCTTCCCGATATTCCAGTACGGAGCGGGCCCCGTGGCGCTTGGAAAGTCGGGCCCCATCCGGCCCCAGGATCATGGGCACATGGGCGAAGAAAGGAGGAGGAGCTTCGAGCGCCCGATAAAGGAGAAGTTGCTTGGGGGTATTGGAGAGATGGTCGTCTCCCCGGATTACGTGGGTAATTCCCATGGTAAGGTCGTCCACCACCACGGCCAGATGGTAAGTGGGGCTACCGTCGCTTCGCAGGAGAATGAAGTCGTCGATCTCCGAATGGTCAAAGGAGACCGCTCCGCGGATGAGATCCTCCACCACGGTGACCCCGGGGCGGGGTACGCGTAAACGCAGAACCCTTCCGGGCCCCGGCCCCAGATCCTTCTCCCGGCAGGTTCCGTCATACCCGGGTTTGCGTCCCGAGGCCAGGGCCTCCTTGCGTTTGCGCTCCAGTTCCTCCGGTGGACATTCACAGTAATAGGCATGGCCGGACTGGTAGAGTTTGTGAGCGTATTCCCGATAAAGATCCAGTCTTTCGGACTGGAAATAGGGCCCCTCGTCCCATTCCAGACCCAGCCATTCCAGGGCCTCCCGAATGGAATCCACGTATTCCTGGCGGGATCTTTCCCGATCGGTATCTTCGAAACGCAGGACGAAACTTCCCTGGTGGTGCCGGGCAAAAAGCCAGTTAAAAAGGGCGGTGCGGGCACCTCCCAGATGGAGGTGTCCGGTGGGACTGGGGGGAAAACGGGTCTTTACCGCGCTCATGGCCCTTCACCAGATCAGGATCCCGGCGTAGCCTACCACCCGCGCGTAATCTCCGGAAACTTCACCCGAGGTGGCATAGCGTACGAGTTCGGCCCTGGAGGCCCCTAGAAGACGAGCCGCTGTGAGAGCCACCGCGGTGGGGATAACCCCGCACATACTGATGTCCTCTCTCACCACCACCTCCAGCAGCCCCAGGGGATCCAGGGCGAGAATTCGCTCGATGGCCCGTTGATCCTTTCTCTGGGCTATTTCATGAGGAACATAGTGGCTGAAGTCGGTGCTGGCCACAAGGAGCACCCGGGACGGATACCCGGCTATGGCCCTTCCCAGACCCTCTCCCAGATCTTCTATCTCCTCCACCGAAAGCCGCCCCAGACAAACGGGGACCAGACTTATCTCCGGCTGGAGATACTGGAGAAAAGGAAGCTGGACCTCCAGAGAATGCTCGTAAAGGTGGGCCAGATGATCCTCGCGCAGGATGGGGGCCTCTTCCAGGATTTTTTCGGCCAGGGTGCTTTCGATGGGCACCTCTCCCAGAGGGGTGAGAAAGGCTCCGTAAGAAACGATGGCTGCCGAGGCCCCCAGACCGGTGTGATTGGGACCCAGGACCACGGCCACCTCCGGAGGACGAATCCGACCATAGACTTCCCCCGCTACCCACCCGGAATACATATATCCGGCATGGGGAGCCACCACCATTTTGGCCTCTATGGGGTCCGGCGACTTTTTGATCAGACGGGATAATTCCGCCCGCAGGACCTCGGGATCGTCGGAATAGAACTGTCCGGCTACCGCAGGCTGACGAAACATATTATCAACATACCCCGCCACGGAAATAAGGCAAGCGCACCTTTTACAGAGGTCTCAGGGTATGTTAAAAATAAAACGCTATTTCGGGGTCTTTAGGAAAGACCCCGGAGAGCCAAAAGAATAATCGGTCGGTGGTGAGGAATGATGAAGTCTCTTTTCGGTGTCTTTTCCATGGACATGGCCATAGACCTGGGGACAGCCAATACCCTCATCTATGTAAAGGGAAAGGGTATTGTTTTGCGTGAACCCTCGGTGGTGGCGGTAAAAGAAGACGGACGTTATAAACGCGTGCTCGCCGTGGGAGAGGAAGCCAAACGCATGCTGGGGAGGACCCCGGGGAATGTCCAGGCCATAAGGCCCCTTAAAGAGGGGGTTATCGCGGATTTTGAGGTGGCCGAGGCCATGCTCCGGTATTTTATCCAGAAGATTCACAATCGTCGGTTTCTGGTGCGGCCGCGGATAGTCATCAGTGTCCCCTCCCGCACCACGCAGGTAGAACGGAGGGCGGTTAGAGAAAGTGCGGAGAGTGCAGGGGCCAGAGAGGTATATCTCATTGAGGAACCTATGGCTGCGGCCATAGGGGCCGGACTCCCCATCACCGAACCCACCGCTAATATGGTGGTGGATATCGGTGGGGGAACCACCGAGGTGGCGGTGATCTCCCTGGCCGGAGTGGTCTATAGCAACTCCGTGCGGGTGGCCGGAGACCGTTTCGACGAGGCCATCATGCAGTACGTGAAGCGTAAATACAATCTTCTGATCGGGGAATACACCGCGGAACAGATAAAGATCAAGATCGGAAACGTACTCCCCGAACCCCCCTATGAGACGCTGGAAATAAAAGGAAGGGATCTGGTGAGCGGGGTGCCCAAGACCATTACCCTTACCGCCGAGGAGGTGCGAGAGGCCATTGAGGAACCGGTGCAGGTCATCCTTCAGGCCATCAAGGAGGCCCTGGAACAGACCCCCCCCGAGCTTTCCGCGGATATTGTGGATCGGGGGATCATCCTTACCGGGGGCGGGGCCCTTCTCAAAAATCTCGACAAACTGATCCGTGAGGAGACAGGCCTTCCGGTAATGGTGGCCGAGGATCCCCTGTGTTCGGTGGTGTTAGGATGCGGTAAGGCCCTGGAGAATATAGATGTCCTGCGAGAAATAATGTTCTCTTCTTGATGTGACGCACTTCCGGGAAAGATTCCTTTATCTGATCGCCGGTGTGATCAGCGCAGCGGTGCTGGTGTTACTGGCCCTTCTCTTTGATCTTACTCCTCCTCGTATCATCCTGACCCTGGCCGGTCCGGTCCTGAAGGTGGCCTCCTGGAGCGGGGATTACATCCGCCAGGGTTTTGAACATTATGTGTATCTGGTGAGATTGAAAGAGGAAAACAGGGATCTGCGGGAAGAAAATCAGAGACTCCGGAGTTTGGTGGTTCGGTTACAGGAAAAGGCCCGGATATGCGCCGATCTTCAGACCTTCGAGGAGAAGAAGCTTTTCCCCCGCTACCCCAGGGTTCTGGCCAGGGTAATCTATAACCCCCTGAATGTCTTCGAGGGCTATCTGATTATCGACCGGGGAAAGCGGGATGGTCTGGCCCCGGAGATGCCGGTGGTCAGTGTGGCGGATAGGGAAGAGGGCGGACTGGTGGGGCAGGTGGTGGAGGTAGCGGATCATTACGCCAAGGTGCTGCCCCTGGTGAGCCCTGAGGCCGCGGTGGAGGTATATGACCTTCGTTCCCAGGAACGGGGCATCCTTAAAGGCCAGGGCCTGGGAAGGCCCCTCCTTCTGGATTATGTACCCTACGGGGCGGATCTCAGAGAAGGGGATCTTCTGGTAACCTCCGGACTGGATGCCCTTTACCCTCCGGGTATAAGGGTGGGACGGATCCAGAAGATCCTGCCCCAGAAGAGGCAGGGATTCTTTCAGATCATCCGGGTGACCCCGCTGGTGGAGGTACAGAGGCTGCGCTACGTTATGGTCCTGCTCGTGCCCAGGGAATTTCAACCATGATAAGAACCGGAGTTCTGCTCCTGCTGGTCCTGGGTTTGCAGGTCTTCTGGCAGAGCCTCACCCGACATTTCTGGGGAAATATCTTTCTAGCTCTGGGGTTTGCCCTGGCGGTGGAAGGTACCAGGAGGTATCGCTGGTTTCTTCTCTTTGTGCTGGGTATGGTGGAGGGATATTTCCGGGGAGCCGGATCCCTGGCGGGTCTTGTCTCGGCTTTTGTGGTTGGTATATGGCAGGAATTATTAATAAAGAATCTGGATCTCTCCTCCCTGGGTGCTCTTGCGGTTTATGCCTGCTCCAGCCTGGTTCTTTTTAATTGGATGCTCCTGGTGCTGTTTCCCTATTTGTGGGAGAGGAATTTTTTCCCCTCCTGGGGGGTCCCTTTTCTCCTCTATAATTTTCTTACCGGGGCGGAGATGATGTTCTTTCTCCTCTGGAAAAGACGCCGTAAAGCGGAGGAGGGATACTGGGGTCGGGTCTCCGGGGATGGTTTCTAAAAATACGGAAGAAATATACGAGAGGAGGCTCATCTTTTGGGGGTACGGGTTTTTATTCCTGTTTTTTATTGTCTTGGTGAAACTGTTCTACCTGCAGATCCTGCGGCACTCCTATTTTATGCGGCTGGCGGTTAAGCGAACCTTTGCCCGGGTCCTGATCCCGGCTCCCCGGGGACGGATCTTTGATCGTCGCGGGGTCCTTCTGGCCGGGGACCGACCCACTTTCAACCTTTATCTGGATCCCTATTACTTAAAAGGGCACGAAGATCAGGTCCTGGGGGTCCTGGCCCGGATTCTGGGAGAAAATTTATCCGCCCTCAAGACGAAATACCTTCTGAAAAAGAGGCAATCTTACGGGGAAGTCCTTTTACGTCAGGGGCTGGACTGGGCCACGGTGGCCAGGATCGAGGCCCGATCCTATTATCTGCCGGGGGTAAGGGTGGAGGCCCGTCCGGCGCGTTTCTATCCCTTTGGGCCGGCCTTTTTCTACCCCCTGGGGTACGTATCCCGGGTCTCCCGGAGGGACCTGCGAGTCCTACAGGATAAGGGTTACGGCCCGGAGGATTTTGTGGGCCGCAGGGGTCTGGAGAAGGCGTACGAGGAGGTATTGCGGGGCCAGAAGGGGATGAGGGAGGTGGAAAGGGATGCCTTCGGACGCATAGTGAGGATTATTCGCGAGGTCCCTCCCCGACCCGGGCGCGATCTCTTTCTTACCCTGGATGCTTACTGGCAGCGGGAGATATACCGACTCCTTAAAGGGCGTTCCGGAGCGGTGGTAGTGATGGACCCCCGCAACGGGGAGGTGCTTTCCCTGGTGAGTGCCCCCTCGCCGGATCCTCAGGAATTTGTGCGGGGTTTTACGCATCGGGCCTGGGAGGAACTCAACCGGAATCCCTATAAACCCCTGTTAAACAAGGCCCTTCAGGCCTATCAGCCCGGTTCGACCTTTAAGCCGGTGACCCTTCTGGCCGCCCTGGAGGCCGGAGTGGTGACCCCGGGAGAAGAGATTTATTGCCCGGGGTATTATCGCTTGGGGCGACAGGTTTTTCGTTGCTGGCGAAGATGGGGACACGGTAAGGTCTCGTTGGTTCAGGCCCTGGCTCAATCCTGTGACGTATATTTTTATACCCTGGGAACGCGTCTGGATATCGATTATCTGGCCCGCTTCGCCCGGCAATGCGGTTTTG
>WGAR01000153.1 GCA_015494725.1 Thermodesulfobacteriaceae bacterium
CCTTCGTCGTCTGACCCTCTCCGCCGCCCTGGTGATAACCCTCTTTTATACCGCCCTTATCCTCTCCCTCTTTTACTTCTTTAAAAAGGATCTCTTCCTCGCGACCCTGCTTTCACCGCGCACCCTCTTTAGCCTGCGCCTGAGTCTCCTGTGTGCCACCCTGGCCAGCCTCCTTTCCCTCTGGCTCGGGCTTCCCGCGGCCTATGCCCTTTCACGCTTCGATTTTCCCGGAAAGAGGCTGGTGGACACCCTGCTTGAACTTCCCTTAGTGGTTTCGCCTGCGGCCCTGGGGGCCATGATCCTTATCTTTTTTAATCAGCCGGTAGGAGCCTGGCTTGCGGACCGGGGGCTCACCTTTGTGTTTGCGGTGAAGGGCATTGTGCTCGCTCAATTCGTGACCACCGCGGGGCTTGCCGTCCGCCTCCTCAAGGCCACGCTGGACGAAATACCTCCCCGCTACGAAGAAGTGGCCCGCACCCTGGGAGCCACTCCTCTTAAGGCCTTCTTCACCGTAACCCTGCCTCTTTCCCGCCGAGGCCTCCTTTCGGCCTTTGTTCTCACCTGGGCCAAGGCCCTGGGAGAGTTCGGGGCCACCATCACCGTGGCCGGGGCCATGCCCCTGCGTACCGAGACCCTCCCCATCGCCATCTTCATGCACCTTTCCACCGCGGACATTCCGGGGACCGCGGTCTTAACCCTGATTCTGGTGGCCATAGGGCTCTGCGTGCTCTACGGGGTGCACAGGCTGGGAGAGCGCGGAGTATGATCCGGGTGGAGGGCCTCAGGGTCCGGGCCGGAAACTTCGTCCTCGGAGAGATCGATCTGGAGGTAAAAAGCGGGGAGATCCATGTCCTCCTCGGCCCCACCGGAAGCGGAAAGAGCACCCTGCTTGAGACCGTAATAGGACTGAGGACCCCGGAGGCGGGGCGTATCCTCCTTGAGGGCCGCGACCTTACCCGCCTTCCGGTGGAAAAGCGCGGCCTGGGCTACCTTCCTCAGGATCTGGCCCTTTTTCCTCACTTAAGCGTGCGGGAGAATATACTTTATGGCCTCAAGATCAGAAAACGTCCCTCCGATGGATTCGTTTTCGAGCTCTGTCGAATCCTGGATATAAACCATCTCCTGGAGCGCCGCGTAACCTCCCTTTCCGGAGGCGAGCGCCAGCGGGTGGCTCTGGCCCGGGCCCTGGCCCCGGGTTTCCGACATCTGCTTCTTGACGAACCCTTCTCCGCCCTCCATCAGGGCTTAAGAAGGGAACTCTGGGATCTTCTTTCCGAATTGCGGCACCGCTACGGCCTCACCGTACTTCTGGTAACCCATGACCTTAAGGAGGCCTTCTTTCTCGGCGACACGGTGAGCGTCATCTTTGAGGGTCGGCTCGAGGCCTCCGGGCCTCCGGAAAGGCTTTATCGGAAGCCACCCAGCCTGCGGATGGCCCGTTTCTTCGGATTACGTAACCTCTTCCCCGGAAGGGTAAGGCAGGAAGGGAGGGTAGAGGTCCCGTCCCTGGGGACCGTTCTAAGAGTGACCTCCACCCCGCCCTCCCGGCGGAAAATCTATGTGGGGATTCACCCCGAGGACGTCCTTGTGGTGCACGAGAAGTACCTTCACCCGGAGCAGGAGAATCTCCTTTCCGCCCGGCTGGTAAATCTCCGTTCCGAAGGGTCCCAGGTCAGGGTACTTTTTAAGGGTGAAGGGGGTGGTCTTCTTGAGGTCATCCTCCCGGATCTGGCCCGAAGCAAACTGGATCTCTCTCCGGGTCGCAGACTACGCCTGAGCTTACCCCCGGAACGAATCTTTCTCCTGGAGGAAGAGGAATGAAAGGCCTTCGGGTGCGGGGAAAGATCTGGATCGAAGGGCCGGAGGGCACCTTCCTGGGTTACGGAAGGATGGTTCTTCTGGAAAGAATCCGGGAATACGGCTCCATCTCCGCCGCGGCACGGTCCATGAACATGTCCTACAAACATGCCTGGGACCTCGTGGAGTCCATGAACCGTCAGGCCGGAAAACCCCTGGTGGAAACCACGGTGGGAGGGAAAGGAGGCGGAGGGGCCCGCCTCACCCCGGAAGGAGAAAAGTGGCTAGCCTTATTTAGAAAACTCTTAAGGCATCTGGAAACCTTCTTGGAAAAAGAAACCGATCTTTTACCCGGTTAGCCCTTTCTCCGTACCTTTACCCGGCCCTGAACCCGAAGACGAAGTCCCGCAAAGGGCGGCGCCCAGGGCCCCGGTAATCCGCGGATCCTCCGGGATGAAAACCGGAAGGCCCAGCTCCTCCTCCAGCAACCTTACCACCGCCCGGTTGCGGGCCACCCCGCCGGTAAAGACCAGAGGGGGTGAAGGGGAAACCCGACGCAGGAGCCCCAGGGAGCGCTTAACAATAGAGGAAATGATACCGCGGGCGATGCGCTCCGGGGCCTCTCCGCGCCCGATAAGGCCCACCACCTCGCTCTCGGCAAAGACCGTGCAGAGGGCACTGATGCGGGCCGCCTGATCCGCGGAAAGGGCCATTTCGGAAAGCTCCTCCAGGGAGACCCCCAGCACCCGGGCCATGACCTCGAGGAAACGCCCGGTGCCGGCGGCGCAGCGGTCGTTCATCTCAAACTTCAACACCCGGCCGTCCGGGGCAAGGGCGATGGCCTTGCTGTCCTGCCCCCCGATATCCAGGATGGTCCGGACCTCGGGGAAAAGGTATCGCACCCCCAGGGCATGGGCCTTGATTTCGGTAAGGGTTTCGGCCCCGAAAAGCTCCCGGGCCAGGTTGCGGCCGTAGCCGGTGGCGATCAATCGGTCAAAGGAAAGCCCGGAAAGGATCTCCCGAAGTTGTTCCGCAAGACGGGCCGAGGTTTCAAGACACCGCTTCTCGCAAACTTCGGTCCCGTTCAGGATGACCAGCTTTACGGTCCGCGAACCTATGTCAAGCCCGGCCACCCTCATCTCAGGACCTCCAGGAAGGCCTCGATGCGGGTGCGAAGCTGCTCCCGGTCCTCAAGGCTATAGTCGGTTTCGATTTTTAGGACCGGAACGGCGGAGTCCATTTCTATCCGGTGGGCCTCAATGGTATAGGGGTCGCAGAACTTGAGGGCGTAATGGATGACCCCGGCGGCCGAAAGCTCTCGGACCATCTCCTTGAGATGCGCCGGGCGCTCCGGGTTGGGGGTGAAGATGGCGCAATCGATCCGGAGGTATCTTTCGGCAAGGGCCCGAAGGAGCCCTTCCTTGGAGTTTTCGGAAACCCGGACCAATTCCCGGGTGTAACGCGTTCCCACACAGGACTCCTCCCCCACGATCACCGCCCCCGAGGATTCCACCAGATGGGCCACCTTCCAGTTGGGGATGGCCATGGGACAGCCAGAGATCACCACCCGTGGCGTGCCGGGCGGACACACCCCCTCCCCGGCGGAAACCCTCTCCTCAAGCTCCGTACAAAGCTCCTCCAGCTTACGGGTGAACCGTTCGGGGTCGTCAAAGAAAGCGAGCTGGTGGATGAGGAGGGCGTCGCGGCCGGAGATGGGCGGCGGATCGAAACGGCGAAGTTCGTTCAGGCGCTTTAGGGCCCTGCGGCGCCGGTTGATAAGTTCAATGGCCTCCCTTAAGGCCTCCGCGGAGATGGGCTCCCCGGTAAATTCTTCTATGTAGCGGAGAAAACGTTCTACCTCCGCGGTCCAGAGCCGAAGGCTTTCCTCGTCCTTGCGGTGCGGGACCTGCATCACATAGACGGGCTTGTAAGCCTCAAAGATCTCGTAGGCCTTTTTCTTTCCGTCGCAGGTGGTCTCCCCCACGAGGAAATCACAGGCTTCCATGTAAGGGCAGAGGCGGGCCAGCTTGAAGCCGAAGAAGGCCTTGATAAGGGGACACAGATTTCGGGGAAGGACCTCCTCCACCCGCTCGGTGGCCACTTCCACCCCGGCGCAGAGCCCCACGCAGGCCCCTCCCGCGGCCCAGACCATCTCCTCCGGCACGAACACGCAGAAGGTTCCCACCACCGGGCGGCCCTTCTTACGAATCTCAAGGAGCTCCGCCACCCGCGCTCCGTGGATATCCGCTACTACGGCATCAAAATAGGCCATGCCCCGGGGCCGATTTTCCTGGGAAAGATAGACCTCCCGGTAAAGGGGGCCCAGGGCCTCAAGGAGGGCGGCATGGGCCTCAAGGTCTAGCCCCAGAGAAGACCAGAGGGCCTCGCGATCCATGATCCAAACCTCCGGGAAAGGATTTTTCAGGCCGGGGCCGGAGTCGAACCGACCAGCCCCTTTCCTTCCAGGGCCCGCGGGGTTTGCAGCCCCGGGGGAGCACCCGCCCCCTCTCCCTGCCCCCGCCGACCTCCATTATATCTTGCCTATTTCTATTACTGAAATAGATTTTTTCAATAAAAATCAGGGCAAGGTATTGGCAGGGAGGGTAATATTAAAG
>WGAR01000154.1 GCA_015494725.1 Thermodesulfobacteriaceae bacterium
CCCGCATCCTTTCCGAATTTTCGGGAACGGTGATTCTGGACCCGGTGCTTTCGGCTTCAAGCGGTCTTCCCCTGGCGGAAAGAGACCTGGTTCCGGCCATCAGGAGGGAACTCCTGCCCAGGGTAACCCTTTTTACCCCCAATCTTCCCGAAGCCGAGGCCTTTCTCGGAAGGCCGATCCGGAGAGGGGAAGAACCCGAAGCCGTCCGTGAGCTTCAGGCCCTGGGGCCTCCGGCGGTCCTTCTTAAGGGAGGACATACCGAGGGCCCCCGGATAAGGGACTTCCTCGGGGAGGGAGAAACCCTCCGGACTTTCGAGCGAGACAGGGTCCCGAGGGATTTCCGGGGCACGGGTTGTTTTCTGGCTTCGGCGGTGGCCGGCTTCCTCTGCCAGGGGCTTTCGCTGGTTGAGGCCGTGACCCGAGCGGAAGAATTTTTGACCCTGGGGCTTCTCCGGGCCGAGGTGAAAGGAGCTACGGCTCCGGAGCCCTCGATTCTTGCGGAACGTCTTTCCGAGGGGCGCCGGGTGCTTGAGGCCCTGGAGGAGGCTGCGGAGGAGTTTTGCCGGCATCCGGTGCGCCCGCTCATCCCCGAGGTCCAGACCAACCTGGCCTACGCCCTGCCCCTGGCCCGAAGGGTGGAGGAGGTGGCGGCCTTTCCCGGGCGCATCGTGGCCTACGGGGACTCCGCCCGCCCGGTGGGCTGCCCCCGTTTCGGGGCCTCAAGCCACGTGGCCCGCATCGTGCTTTCGGCCCTGCGCTTTGACCCTGCAAGACGCGCGGCCATGAACATCCGCTATGCGGAAGAATTCCTGAGACGGGCCGAGGCCCTGGGCCTGCGGGTGGCCCGGTTCTCCCGCACCGAGGAACCCGAGGAGGTCAAACGCCGCGAGGGAGGCACCCTCTCCTGGGCGGTCACCACTGTCTGCCGGCGCCTGGGCTTCGTCCCGGACCTCATCGCCGACGAAGGCGACCTGGGAAAGGAACCCATGATCCGCATCCTGGCCCGCACCCCCCACGAGGCCGTCTCCCTGGCCCTGAGACTCCTTGAGATACATTTGTAGATCATTGCCTTGACTTTTATTTTGCCGATCTTATTTAGTATGGAAGGGCCGGAAGGCTCAATCTTTAGAGGGAGGTGCGGGAGATGGCGGGCGTACGGGGACTAAATTTTCGTATTAGTACCCTTATCTGGGGGTTGGGTCTGGTGGCCCTGGGGGTTCTCTTCCTTTCGCTTCTGGGAAATCTGAAGGCTTTAGATGAGCAGGAAACCATCATCGCCGATCTTACCGAATTCAATCTGCCCCTTCTTAAGGAAATGTGTCAGGTGTCTTACCTCCTAGGACATCAACGGGCCCTCCTTCGACTGGACGGAGGGGGAAAGATGGAATTTCGGGAAAGTTCCGAAAATCTCAAAAGGCACCTGGGACAACTGGAAAAATATCTTCGGGATGCCCGGGGAAATACGGTGGAGGAAGAAAATCTTCTTTCCCGTTTACGCGAGAGTCTAAAGATTCTGCGGGAAGATTACAGCCGTTTTGAAAGGGAGGCCCTGGCCTATCTTGCTTCACCGGAGGAGGAAAAATCCCGGGCTCTGCAACAAAGGCTTCGGGCCATGGATCAGGAGGCGTCCCGGTTCATGAAACATGTGGATCTTCTGAATAAAAAGGCCCGTGGTAAAAGCCGGGAGCGAAGTCTCAAGGCCCGGCGCAATGCCCTTCTGATAACCCTTTTAGGGCTGAGTCTTATCCTTTTCGTCTTTGTCAGCGTTCTGCGGGTCTTTCGGCGCAATGTGCACGATTATCGGAGTCGCATGCAGGATCTTGCCGAGGGTGAGGCCGATCTCACCAAGAGGGTGGCCATCACCGGGAACACCGAACTGGACGAGGCCGCGGTCTATACCAACCGCTTCCTGGAGAAGATTCACGGTATCATCCGGGATCTGCGGGAGACGGCGGAGAGACTTTCCGGAGAAACCCGCCGTCTGGCCGGGGCCTTCGGGGTCTCGGTGCAGGGAGCGGAGCGGGGCCTGAACCAGAGCCGTAAGGCCCGGGAGTTCGCCTCGGAACTGGAACAGGAGATCGCTTCCATGGCCGCGGCCATGGAGGAGATGAGCGCCACCATCAGCGAGATCTCCCGCAACACCCAGGAAACCAGCCTTCGGGCCCGGGAATCGCAGGAGGCCGCCGAGGTCACCGCTCGGGTGGCTGCGGAACTGGTGGAGGCCTCCCAGCATATCCGGGAGATGAGCGACCTCATCGGGGGAGTGGCGGAGCAGACCAAACTTCTGGCCCTTAACGCCACCATCGAGGCCGCCCGGGCCGGGGAGGCCGGCAAGGGGTTCGCCGTGGTGGCCAACGAGGTCAAGGAACTGGCCCGTCAGTCCGCCGAACTGGTGGAAAAGATCAATCAGGCCGTGGAACAACTCCTCTCCCGGGTGGAGAATGTATCTCAGGCCAGCGAACGCAACCGGGAAGCCGCAAACGCCATTGCGGATATGGCCCAGAATGTGGCTGCCGCGGTGGAGGAACAGAGCACGGTGGTAAACGATCTGAGCAGCAACCTCACCCGCATCACCGAAAAATCCAGGGAACTCTCTCAGGAGGCCGAGGAGATGGAAAAATTGAGTCAGGAGATCCTGGAGGAGGCCCGCAAACTTCAAGTGGACGAATTAAACCAGATCGTCATTCATTTGGAAAAACTCCTTTCCTCCTTCAGGGTATAAGCACCGGGTTTAATCTTGTGAGGCCCCTCCGGTCGTGCTAAAAAAGAAAGAAACTCCGGTAAGGGAGGGGCCTCATGGCCATTTCCAAAGAAGAAGTTCAGCATGTAGCCCATCTCGCCCGGCTGGAATTCTCCGAGGAGGACCTGGAACGATTCACCCGTGAGCTGTCCGGCATCCTTGAGTACATGGCCAAACTCTCGGAGGTGGACACCTCCGGGGTGGAGCCCACCTATAACGCCCTCCGCCTGGAGAATCGTTTCCGGGAGGATCAGGTGCGGCCCTCCTTCCCTCCGGAGGAAATCCTCTCCAATGCTCCGGAACGGGAGGGCTCGAGTTTTGTGGTTCCCCGGGTTATAAGATCCTAGGGAGGCGATTATGGAACATCGCTCGCTGCTGGAATGGCGGGAGAGTCTTCGGCGACGGGAGATAAGTGCCCAGGAACTGGTGGAATACTATCTGGAGCGCATCCGGCGTCTGGATCCCCAAATAAAGGCCTACCTTACCGTCTGTGAAGAGGAAGCCCGGCGCCAGGCCCGGGAGGCTGACCGAAGGCTTTCCGCCGGAGAGGAACTGCCTCTTCTGGGCGTGCCCCTGGCCATCAAAGACAACATCTGCACCCGGGGAGTACGCACCACCTGTGCCTCCAGAATCCTGGAAAACTTCGTCCCTCCCTATGATGCCACGGTGATAGAGAGGCTCAAGGCCGCGGGGGCTATCCTCCTGGGGAAGACCAATCTGGACGAGTTTGCCATGGGGTCCTCCACGGAGAACTCGGCCTTCTTTCCCACCCGGAATCCCTGGGACATCGAGCGGGTGCCCGGGGGCTCCTCCGGGGGGTCTGCGGCGGCGGTGGCGGCGGATCTCTGTGCCGGGGCCCTGGGGTCAGACACCGGAGGGTCCATCCGTCAGCCGGCCTCCTTCTGCGGGGTGGTAGGGTTTAAGCCCACCTACGGTCGGGTTTCCCGTTACGGTCTGGTGGCCTTTGCCTCCTCCCTGGATCAGATCGGGCCCCTTACCCGCACGGTAGCCGATACCGCGCTTCTTCTCCAGGTCATCGGGGGTCCGGACGAACGGGATACCACCTCCTGGCCCGAACCTCAGCCGGACTACCTGGCGGAACTGGAAAAACCCCTTTCCTCCCTGCGGCTCGGGATCCCTAAGGAAGCCTTCGGGGAGGGGCTTTCTCCGGAGGTGCGCCGGGTGCTGGAGGAGGCCCTTCGGGAGGCGGAGAAACTGGGGCATGAGATCCGGGAGGTTTCCCTTCCCCATCTGGAATACGCCCTTCCGGCCTACTACATCATTGCTCCGGCCGAGGCCAGTTCCAATCTGGCTCGCTACGACGGGGTAAAATACGGGTTCCGGGCCCCGGGGCGGGATCTCATAGATATGTACAAAAAGACCCGTTCCCAAGGCTTCGGGGCGGAAGTAAAGCGGCGGATCATGCTGGGCACCTATGCCCTTTCGGCGGGATACTACGAAGCCTTTTATCGCAAGGCCTCCCAGGTGCGCACCCTGATCATTCGGGACTTTGAGGAGGCCTTTCGCCAGGCGGATCTCATCCTCATGCCGGCCAGCCCCACGCCGGCCTTCAGACTGGGGGAAAAGACCGACGATCCTCTTAAGATGTATCTCTCGGACATTTATACTATTCCGGTAAACATGGCCGGGCTTCCGGGCCTCAGTCTTCCGGTGGGGTTTACCGAAAATCGTCTCCCGGTAAACCTTCAGGTGATCGGGCCGCAGCTGGCCGATGCTCTGGTCCTGGCCTTCGGCCGGGCCCTGGAGGCAGCCCTGACCCTGGACCTTAAACCCCCTCTGGAGTAGATAGGTGCAGCGTTTGCCCCTGGGATACCTTAAGCCGGGGATGGTTACCGCCGAAGAGGTCAAGGATGAAAAAGGAAGGGTCCTCTGCCCGCAAGGGACGGTCCTTTCCTCCGAACTCATTGAACGTTTCGGGAAGATGGGGGTACGTTTTGTTACGGTAAAAGGGAAACCGGTGGTTTTTCCCTGGGAAAAATCGCTGGAAGAGGAACTCCGGGAGCTTGAGGAACGGTTTGCTCGGAGTCAACATCCTTTCCTTAAGGAGGTCAAGGAGACCCTGCGGGCCTTTCTCCAGGCCCAAGCCACCGAGGTAAGGGAATGATAGACGAGAAGCGGAGGGAGATAAAAAAGAAACTCCGGGGACTTCAGGGTCTCCCCACCCTTCCCCCCATCGTGGCCAAACTTACCCAGATGATCGGCGACGAAACGGTATCCGCCCCTCAGATCGCTGCGGTGATTGAAAGGGATCAGGTTCTCACCAGCAAGGTCCTGCGGCTGGTAAATTCGGCCTTTTACGGTTTTCCTCGTCGGATATCCACCGTGTCCAATGCTATTGTGTTGCTGGGGTTAAATGTCATCCGCACCCTGGTACTCACCGCTTCTATCTTTGAGATGATGCAGAGCCGGGATATCGGCCTATGGGAACACTCTTTGGGGGTGGCCATGGTCTCGGGGGTGCTGGCCCGGGAGCTCCGCCTGGAAAATCCCGAGGAGGTGGCCACAGCCGGTCTCCTTCATGATCTGGGAAAGGTAGTGGAGCGAGCTTCCCTTTTTGAGGACTACACCCGGATCCAGAAAATCGTTCAGGAGCAAAATCTGAGCTGGCGCGAGGCCGAAAAGGAAGTCCTGCACATGGACCATGCCGAAATCGGAGGGTATCTCCTCAATCGCTGGAATCTTCCCGAACGGCTCATCGATCCGGTATCCTGGCACCATGAAGTATCCAAGGCCCAAAAGTTCCCGGTGGAAACCGCTGTAGTTCAGATGGCCGATTTACTGGTAAGGGCACGGGGGTTCGGCTGTGGAGGGGACCCCTGGGTACCCGAACCCGAGGATCCGGTGCTCGAGAGGGTGCCCCTGGATCGTTCGCGTCTGGAAAA
>WGAR01000155.1 GCA_015494725.1 Thermodesulfobacteriaceae bacterium
TACCCCAGCGGATCCTAAGTCCGCAGCGTCTGCCTATTCCGCCACTCCCGCCCGATGACGACCCTGTCGTAAGTAGGAAAAAAGGCTTCAGGCTAATAATCCGTCCGGAAACTTAATATTGTTTGGGTTTGGACCAAAAGTCAAGATTGGAGGGGCTCGCCTCCGGTATTTCCAAAGGATATTTCCGGTGGTAAAAGCAAGGAAGATTCCGGAGGGGAAAAATGGCCCGCAAGGCAAGACGGATCCATTCCCCAGATGGGCTAAGATGAATATCCACGACTATACCGTCCTCCTGCGCTCGCTGGACCGAAAGGCCCTGAAACTGGTAGGCACCGCCATAGGTGTATATTAT
This sequence comes from Thermodesulfobacteriaceae bacterium, assembly GCA_015494725.1. Classification (GTDB taxonomy): domain Bacteria; phylum Desulfobacterota; class Thermodesulfobacteria; order Thermodesulfobacteriales; family Thermodesulfobacteriaceae; genus Thermosulfurimonas_A. Next base: position 353 of record WGAR01000155.1, read on the forward strand.
TTGAGCGTATTCATTTATGCTCTCCGATGGAAGCTGGTGCTGGAGGAGATGGGCAGAAACATCCCCCTTTCCGACCTGGTCAGGATTAATCTGTCCTCAATTTTTGTAAATAATATAACCCCCATGAGTCGTAGCGGAGGAGAAGTGTTGAGAATAACCTGGCTTTCTAAAAAATATAAAGTACCGATAATCTTATCCAGTATCAGTATTGTCTATGAAAGATTTTCTGAAATAATACCCATATTAATTCTCACTTTGATAAGTATTTCTTACTTTACCGCTAATATTATTCTGTTTATATTGTCTCTTTCTCTAATTCTGGTCTTAGTCTGGCTCAAGTGGGACAAATTGATCAGGCTATCCCTAAAACTCTTCAGACTAAATCTGAAGGAAAACGAACTCCTTTCCGTCCTTGATCTCCAAAAAAAGACCCGTTTGAACCTCGCCGCCGTGGGGCTGAGTTCCCTGGTATGGGCCCTGGATATCCTTAGGCTCAAACTTATTGCCCTGGTCTTCGGCTGGCACCCCTCCCTCACCCTGGTGGCGGTCATATCCCTGGCCAATCTGGTCTTCGGGCTCTTGGCTTTTACTCCCGGAGGGGTGGGCATAGTGGAGGGAGGGCTGACCGGAGTGCTGCTCTATCTGGGGGTTCCTCTACCCCTTTCCCTTTCGGTTACCCTTCTGGAGAGGTTCATTTCTTATGGGTTGAGCACGGTGGTGGGTTTTATGGTCCTAGCCACCTCAGGAGGTATGGAGATATGGAAGGCCTTAAGATAGCCCTGGTTTCGGATTGGTTCTTCCCCAGCGTGGGAGGAATCGAATATCATCTTCATGACCTGGCTACGGAGCTCGTCCGGAGGGGACACCGGGTCCATCTCATCACCGGCAACGGAGATTATCCCGACGAAAACCTCCCCTATAAGGTTCACCGCTTTAAAGGACAACTAACCCTGGAAAGTTTTAAGGTGAATTTCGGCCCGGAGATGCTCAAAAATATCAACGAACTATACAAAAACGAACGCTTCGATATCACGCACAGTCATAGCTTCTATTCTCCTCTGGCCGTGACCGTGGCCAACCTTTCCTCGGGGATAAGAGGGGTCCCCAGCCTCTTGACCGGACATTCCCTCCTCGGAGATTCCTTCCTGAATCCTTTTTATGTAAGATTCTTGCGCCTATTTCTCCACAAGATCCATGCCTTCATAGCCGTAAGCGGAGCGGTAAAGAGGGACCTGGAGGCCATTCTGGGGAAAAACTCCGGGAAAAGAAAGATCCACGTTATTCCCAACGGCATAAATACCGATTTCTGGAAACCCGCGGCGGACAGATGGGCCTGGAAAAAGCGTCTGGGGTGGACCGAAACGGTCGTGATCACCGTCTCGCGTCTGACCAAAAGAAAAAGGGTGCACCTAATTCCTAGACTGGCCCGAGAGATCAGGTCAAGATACGGCCGAAGGGTTATCTTTCTGATCATCGGGGACGGTCCCGAGAGGCGAAACATCCAGGCCCTCATCCGGGAATACGGGGTGGAGGATACGGTCAAACTCCTGGGCAGACGAACGAGAGAGGAGGTTCGGGCCTATCTCCAGGCCAGTGACATCTATCTTTCCCCCACCATCTATGAAGCCTTCGGAATAGCCGCTCTGGAGGCCATGGCCTGCGGGGTCCCGGTGGTGGCCAATAACCACGGTGGAATAAGCGAAGTCGTGGAGCACGGAGCAACCGGTCTGGTTTCCTATAATGATGAAGAGCTCCGGCAGCATCTTCAGAACCTGATCGAAAACGAGGATCTGCGGAGGGAAATGGGGCAAAAAGCCCGCCGGAGGGCCGAGGAACGTTTCAGCTGGAAGAGATTGATCCCCGAGATCGTCCGTGTTTATGAGGACACCCTAAGCAGCGCCGAGCGAAGACTCTTTATGCTTTATCTTTTCCATCAGATGCTCAGGAAAAGGGCCCGTTCATGCCGGTATCCCTGACCTTTGACGTGGAGGAAGACTGCCCTCCCTATCTCACCTCCACCCGGGGCATGGAGGAGGGGTTGCCCCGGATCCTGGATCTTCTGGCCGAGCGAGGGATTCGAGGAACCTTCTTCTTTACCGCCCGTATGGCTCTAAAGTATCCCCGGCTGGTAAAACGGGTGCTCGAGGAGGGACACGAATTGGGCTGTCATGCCTACGACCACGAGCGTCTGGACCAGCTTCCCCGGGAAAGAGCCGCGGAGCTCATCCGACAGGCCCTGGAGGTATTGCGAGGCTTCGGGGAGGTAATTTCTTTCCGGGCCCCCAATCTCCAGCTCCCCCGGAATCTGCTGCCGGTACTGCGGGAAAACGGGATCCTGGTGGATTCCTCCCGGGCGGTTTACAAGGGCCACTGGCGGGTTTCGCGAGAGGAAGGAATCCTGGAGCTTCCGGTATCCGTAACCTCCTCGGTCTTGCGTTTACCCTGGAGCCTTCAGAAACCCCTGCATCTTTTTCTTCGGGAACCCCGGATCTATTTCGCCCACCCCTGGGAATTTGTGCCCATAAAAGGGGTCCGCCTGGACTGTCGTTTCCATACCGGGAATACGGCCCTGAGACTCCTGGCCAGACTCATCGATTTTTATCGCCAGAGGAAGACGCCTTTCCTCCTTCTAAGGGACTACCTGAGGCTTTATCCTTCCTCAGATCCTCACAGAGCTTGAGCCTTTCCTGATATTTACGGGCCAGATCCGCGATGGTAATGCGGGCAAGCGTCTCCCGGATAACCTCGGTCAGGAGATCCCATACGTCGCGCGTGGGGCATATAGGACTCATTTCACAGAGATCCGGGTAATGGACACAGGGGGTAACCCCTTCGTCTCCTTCAAGGATGGATACCACCTCCCAGACGGTGATCTCCTCCGGAGAGCGGGCCAGGGCATACCCTCCACGGGCTCCACGATGACTTTTAATTAGCCCGGCTTTTTTAAGAGGAATTATAAGCTGTTCAAGATATTTTACGGAGAGTTTTTGCCTTCGAGCTATCTCTCCCAGCTGCACCGGGCCTTTTTCGTGGTGCACGGCCAATTCCACCATCATTCGGGTACCGTATCGGCTTCTAGTGGTAATCCTCATATTGCCTTTTATAGATGCCAACTTCTCATTTTTCAATACGCTTGCAATCCATATAATATCAGTATATATTTTGGCAATAGTTTTTTGAAGACCCCAAGCAAGGAGACCGAAATGAACCGGAACTGGAGGTTTGAGACCCGCGTCATTCATGAGGGCATCCACCCGGAACGGTGGGAGGGGGCCACCCTTCCCCCCATTTATCAGACCGCCTCGCACCGGCATCCCACGGCGGAAAGCCTGCGCGAGGCCTTCGGCGGCCGAAGTGCGGACCACATCTATCTCCGGCTCACCAACCCCACCAACCGTGTGCTGGAGGAGAAACTGGCCGCGCTGGAAGGAGGGGCCGGAGCGGTGGTTACCTCCTCCGGGATGGCGGCCATCACCAACGCCTGTATGGCCCTCCTGCGCAGCGGGGACGAATTCGTGGCCGGAAATTCCCTCTTTATGTCCACCTATGTTCTTTTCGCCCAGGTATTCAAAAAGTACGGAATTACGGCCCGCTTCGTGGAACCCACGGACCTTGAGGCCATCCGGAAGGCGGTAAACGAGAGGACCCGTTTCATCTTCGTGGAGACCATCGGGAACCCCAAGATGGATGTTCCGGATCTCGCGGCCATCGCGGAAATCGCCCATGCCCACGGAATCCCCCTCCTGGTGGACAACACCCTGGCCACCCCTTACCTCTGCCGACCCCTGGAACTCGGAGCCGATGTGGTTATCCATTCCACCACCAAATATCTCAGCGGACACGGCTGCGCCACCGGAGGAGTGATCATCGACGGAGGACGCTTTGACTGGATGAATTCCAAATTCGCCGAGGAATTTAAACCCTTCGTGGATCGGAAGGGCCCTCTGGCCTATCTGGACAAGGTGTGGCGGGAACATCACATCAACTTCGGAACCACTCAGAGTCCCTTTCACGCCTATCTCACCATGCTCGGACTCGATACCCTGGCCGTGCGCATGGAGCGCCACCTCGCTAACGCCATGGAGGTGGCCCGCTTCCTGGCCGAACACCCCCGGGTGAAATGGGTACGCTACCCCGGGCTTCCGGATCACCCCGACCGGGAGGTGGCGCAGAGACAGTTCCGGGGAAAGGGCTTCGGGGCCCTCATCGCCTTCGGCCTTGAGGACCAGGAAACCTGCTTCCGGTTCATCCAAAACCTGCGTCTTATCTTTAATCTGGCCAATCTCGGGGACTGCAAGACCCTCATCATCCATCCCTATTCCTCCCAGTACCTGTCTTTCCCCGAGGAGACCCGGCGCTACCTTTCCATTACCCCGGATCTTCTCCGTCTTTCGGTGGGCCTAGAGGCCGTGGAGGACATCTGCGAGGACCTGAGGCAGGCCCTGGATCGTCTTTAAGGGGTGAGGAGGCAATGAGTGAGTACATCACCCACGACCGCCGAGGCCGTTCGGTGGGTATCGTCCAGAAGAAATACTTTACCTTTGCCTATCCTCCGCATCTCTTTCCCCTGGAGTGCGGGGCCAAGCTGGGCCCCATTACCCTGGCCTACGAGACTTACGGTCAGCTCAATGCCGACCGCAGCAATGCCATCCTCATCCTGCACGCCCTCTCCGGGGACTCGCATGTGGCCGGGTATTACTCCGAAAACGACCCCAAGCCCGGCTGGTGGGACTTCATGGTGGGGCCGGGGAAGGCCATCGATACCGAGAAGTACTTCGTGATCTGCTCCAACATCCTGGGGGGATGCGCCGGAAGCACCGGTCCTTCCTCCATCAACCCCAACACCGGAAGACCTTATGCCCTGGAGTTCCCTTTTGTGACCATCGGGGACATGGTGCGGGCCCAGAGGGTGCTCATCGAGCACCTGGGCATCCGCAAACTCCTGGCGGTGATAGGAGGGTCCCTGGGAGGGATGCAGGTCCTGGAGTGGGCGCTTCGGTATCCGGAAATGGTCCATGCGGCCATCCCCATTGCCACCACCACCCGCCACTCGGCCCTGGCCATCGCCTTCAACGAGGTGGCCCGGCAGGCCATCATGGCCGATCCCAACTGGAGGGGAGGCAATTACTACGACGGTCCCCGACCGGAGATGGGCCTGGCCGTGGCCCGCATGATCGGCCATATAACCTATCTTTCCGATCGGGCCCTGCGGCGTAAGTTCGGCCGCCGGCTCCAGAATAAAAGCCACTTTTCCTTCGGCTTTGAGGTGGATTTCCAGGTGGAAAGCTATCTCCGTTATCAGGGACGGAAGTTCGTGGAAAGGTTCGACGCCAATTCCTTCCTCTATATCACCAAGGCCGCGGATTATTTCGATGTGAAACGCCAGCACGGAGAAGGGTCCCTGGTCAAGGCCTTCTCCAAGGCCCGGGCCCGTTTTCTGGTCATCTCCTTCTCCTCGGACTGGCTCTACCCCACCTATCAGTCCCGGGAGATGGTCAAGGCCATGAAGAAAAACGAACTGGACGTGAGTTTCTGTGAGATCGAGGCCGACTGGGGTCACGATGCCTTTCTCATCCCCAACGAGAAATTCGAGGAGCTGGTGCACAGTTTTCTGGAGAGGGTCAGCCGTGAGTTTGAGCCTTAAGGATCTGCGTTTTGATCTTCAGATCATCGCCTCCTGGATCGAGCCCGGATCCAAGGTCATCGATCTGGGCTGCGGCCGGGGCGACCTCCTCCTTTATCTGCGAGAGCACAAGGGGGTCAAAGGGATCGGCATCGAAAAGGACGAGGCCGAGGTGAGAGAATGCATCCAGAAGGGACTCACCGTAATTCAGGGGGATCTCAACCAGGAGGTGCTGGACTATCCGGATCAGGCCTTCGATTATGTCATTCTGAGCCAGACCCTCCAGCAGATCTACACCCCGCACCTCCTTCTCCCTTCTCTTCTGAGGATAGGCCGGAGGGTCATCGTGAGTTTTCCCAACTTCGCTCACTGGACCATCCGTCTGGATCTCCTGCTCCACGGTCGGGCGCCCAAGAATCCGCAGCTTCCTTACGAGTGGTACGACAGCCCCAATATCCGGGTCATCACCATCAGGGACTTCCGGGAGTTCATCCACCGGCTGGGATATCGGGTGATCCGGGAGGCCCCGGTAAGTACCTATAACCAGGATCGACAGGGAAAGATCGTGAGAAGATGGGCCAACCTGCGGGCCACCTACGGAATATTCATGGTGGGGAAGGAAGAAAATGGGCGAAAAAACGGGAATTAACTGGTACGGCGAACTCCATGCCGTGGTCCGGGAACTTGCAGAAACCTGGGAGGAGAGGGCCTACTGGGACGAGGCCGGCCCCATTCCCATCCCCTCGCAGGAGGAGGTCATCCGCATCCTTAAGCGGGCCCGAAGGATCCTCTTTCCGGGGTACTTTTCCTCGGCCAATATCAATCCGGAGAATCTCCCCTATTACCTGGGGGAGGAACTCAATCTCCTTTTTGAGGAACTTTCCCGCCAGATCAACCGGGCTTTCCGTTATCAGTCCCTGACCCGTGCCGGGAACCCCCCGCCGGGGGTGCGGGGAGAGGACCTGGCCCTCAGGTTCATCCAGCGACTTCCGGAGGTGAAACGCCTGCTCCTTACGGATGTGGAGGCCGCCTTCATGGGAGATCCGGCAGCCAAAAGCCGGCAGGAGGTCATCTTCTGTTATCCCGGTTTTCTGGCCATCACCGTCTATCGGCTGGCCCATGAACTTTACCGGCTGAAGGTCCCCTATCTTCCGCGTATGATGACCGAATACGCCCACAGTCTCACCGGGATAGACATTCACCCCGGGGCCACCATCGGTGAGAGCTTCTTCATCGACCACGGCACCGGGGTGGTCATCGGAGAGACCACGGTCATCGGAAAAAGGGTGCGCATCTACCAGGGCGTAACCTTGGGGGCCCTTTCGGTCCCCAGGGAGGCGGTGGAGGAACTGCGTTATCGCAAGCGCCATCCCACCATTGAGGACGATGTCATCATCTATTCCAACGCCACCATCCTGGGCGGAAATACGGTCATCGGCGCCCGTTCCATCATCGGAGGAAATGTCTGGATCACCGAGAGCATCCCTCCGGACACCAAGGTCTTTCTCAAGAAACCGGAACTGCGTCTTTTGCGGCGCAAAAGAGAGAAGTCTTCGGGAGGAACACTATGATCTGCGAGAGCATCACCGGGGTTATCGGGCGCACCCCTCTGGTGCGTCTTAAGCGCGTCGGCGAAAACCTGGATGTGGAGATTTACGGCAAACTCGAGGCCCAGAATCCTCTTTCCAGTGTCAAGGATCGCATAGGCTGGGCCATGATCGAGGATGCGGAAAGGAGGGGGCTTCTCAGGCCCGGAGGAACCATTATAGAACCCACCAGCGGAAACACAGGGATAGCCCTGGCCTTCGTGTGCGCGGAAAGAGGGTATCGTCTGGTCCTTACCATGCCGGAGACCATGAGTCTGGAGAGAAGGGCTATTCTGAGGCATCTGGGAGCGGAGCTGGTGCTTACCCCCGGGGAGCTGGGCATGCGGGGAGCGGTGGAGAAGGCCCTGGAGCTCAGCCGGAAGATCCCCGGATCTTACATGCCCAACCAGTTTGCCAACCCGGCCAATCCGGAAATCCATCGTCGCACCACCGCGGAGGAGATCTGGGAGGACACCCAGGGACGGGTGGA
>WGAR01000156.1 GCA_015494725.1 Thermodesulfobacteriaceae bacterium
GCGTTCGGGGTTGAGTAACTCGAAGCGGGGCTCGGTTATCTCCGTGTGCCCTAAAAGGCGGATAAGCCAGAAATCTTGGGGCGATTCCTGGAGCTTTTTTCTTAAGGCCGGACTTACCCAGTGGGAGTCCTCCACCAGATTGTAAAAGTAGGAATCAATGCCCATAAAACCGTCTAAAAGATGAGCTATGGTATGAAAGAGCTTGGAAAGATAGCCCTGGGGGACCTCGGCAAGACTTTCGAACCGTCCGTATCCTTCCCGGGCCAGCTCGGAAAGGAGTTCTCGCAGAGTCTTCCGGTTTTCTGCTTCGGCCCGGGCCAGGGTTTCAAAGAACCGGGGATGAGTGGCGGGAAAAGAATCCTCCGGAAAAAACTCTAAATCATCATAGGAAAGGAGTTCGTAGCGTTCAATGAAACGCGCCACCCGTCGGATGGCTTCCTCAAGATTTTCGGCCCTGACCAGGAAATAGTGTTCGAAAGCAGGCATACTTTACTGAAAAGTATAAAGGTTTCGGTTGCCTTTGGGGAGTCTTTAGTTTAAATAGAAGAAACTTTCCCATTCCCAGATTGACCACGGAGGAGGAAGAAAATGAGCGAGATCCGGGAGATGGTAACCGAGATCGCCAGGAAGGCCCGGGAGGCGGCGCAGAGGCTCCCCTCCCTTTCCACGGAGGTGAAAAACCGGGTGTTGCTGGAAACCGCAAGGCGGCTGCGGGAGGAGAAGGCCTTCCTTCAGGCCGAAAACGAAAAGGATCTGGCCTATGCCCGCGAAAAGGGGCTTTCTTCAGCCCTGATAGATCGGCTTACCCTTTCGGACAGGGTCATTGAGGGCATGGCCCGGGGGCTTGAGGAGGTGGCGGCCCTTCCGGATCCGGTGGGCGAGGTGGTGAAGATGTGGCGGCGGCCGAACGGCCTCTGGGTGGGCCGTATGCGAATCCCCCTCGGGGTGATCGCCATGATCTATGAGAGCCGGCCCAATGTGACCATTGATGCCGCGGGGCTCTGTTTCAAGAGCGGAAACGCGGTCATCCTCCGGGGGGGCTCTGAGGCCATCAATTCCAACCTGGCGCTGGCGAAGATCTTTCAGGAGGCCCTTAAAAGTGCCGGGGCCCCGGAGGAAGCCGTCCAGGTCATCCCCACCACGAATCGCGAGGCGGTAAACGTGCTCCTTAAACTGGACGAATACATAGACCTCATCATCCCCCGCGGCGGCGAGGGGCTCATCCGGTTCGTGACCGAGAACTCCCGCATCCCGGTCCTAAAACACTTCAAGGGGGTTTGCCACGTCTATGTAGATAAATATGCGGACCTTGAGATGGCCCGGCGCATCGCGGTCAACGCCAAGGTTCAGCGCCCCGGGGTCTGTAACGCTATGGAAACCCTTCTGGTGCACCGGGAGGTGGCCGAAAGGTTCCTTCCGGTGGTGGCCGAGGATTTCAAGGCCCACGGGGTGGAGCTTCGCGGCTGCCCCGAGACCCGGCGCCTCATCCCCTGGGCCAAGGAGGCCACGGAGGAGGACTGGGAGGCCGAGTACCTGGACCTCATCCTTGCCGTGCGGGTGGTGCCCTCCATGGACGAGGCCTTAAGGCACATCGCCCGCTACGGCTCAAACCACACCGAGTCCATCGTCACCGAGGACTACCACCGGGCCATGCGTTTCCTCAGGGAGGTGGACGCCTCGGTGGTCATGGTGAACGCCTCCACGCGGTTTAACGACGGCGGCGAGCTGGGTCTCGGGGCCGAGATCGGGATCTCTACCACCAAGCTTCACGCCTACGGCCCCATGGCCCTTGAGGAACTGACCACCCTCAAGTTCATCGTCTTCGGGGAGGGCCAGATCCGGGAGTAAATTTTTGGGAAAGAAGATCCTGGATCTCCCGGGCTATAGCCAGGACCCGCTCCCGGGTCTCGGCCTCGTCAAAGGTAAGGATTTTTCCCTCGCGGAGGAGCCAGCGCCCGGCGACCATCACCCCGGAGACCGCCCCGGCCCGGGCGCTATAGACCAGAAGCGAAAGCGGATCGTGGACCGGGGTGAGATCCGGACGCGAAAGGTCAAGCACCGCAAGGTCGGCCTCAAAGCCGGGATCAAGGCGTCCGCAGCGGGGGAACCCTAAGGCCCGGGCCCCCTCCTCGGTGGCCATGCGGAAGACCTCGCGGGCGGGAA
>WGAR01000157.1 GCA_015494725.1 Thermodesulfobacteriaceae bacterium
ATGAAGGGCCCTCCGTCTTTGGGCCAGCATTTAAGGATGGGAAGCCGGGTAAGGTCCACCTCGTCTCCCCGGAGGACGATCTCCTGGCAGGGGGCCTTTTTTACCATCCTGGGGAACATATTTTTCAGGCGCGAAAGCTTAGGAACCAGTTTGAGCTTTTTAAAAAGCGAATCCGGGGCCTCCACCTGAAGAAAATCGCTTATCTCCTGAGAAAGTTCCTCAAGGCTTTCCACGCCTAAGGCCAGACACATCCTCCGCAGGGAACCGAAGGCGTTGGTGAGGACCGGAAGTTCCGACCCCTTGACCTTCTCGAAAAGGAGGGCCGGACCACCGGCCTTGACCACCCGGTCGGTGATCTCGGTGATCTCGAGTTCCGCGGAGACCGGTTCCCGGATGCGCAAAAGCTCTCCCTCGGCCTCAAGCCTCTTTACGAATTCCTGAAGGTTGCGATAGGCCATCTCTTACCTCTTCTCCAGGATGTCCTTGCGCAGGCCTCTTTCCACCGGGACCGGATATTCCCCGGTGAAACAGGCCAGACAGAAACGCCCTCCATCGCCCCCGGCGGCGGCAATCAGCCCCTCCAGCGAGAGATAATGCAGACTGTCCAGTTCCAGATAACGTCGGATCTCCTCCACCGAATGCTTGGCGGCGATGAGCTCTCCGGGGGTGGGAAAATCTATGCCGTAAAAACAGGGATAACGGATGGGGGGACAGCTGATGAGCATATGCACCTCGTGGGCCCCGGCCTCCCGAATGGCCTTAACCCTAGTGCGACTGGTGGTCCCCCGCACCAGGGAATCATCCACCACCGCCACTTTTCGGCCATGCAATATCTCCCGCACCGGATTGAGCTTCACCCTCACCGAAAAGTCCCGCATCCCTGCGGAGGGCTGAATAAAAGTTCTTCCCACGTAATGGTTGCGGATGACCCCCATCTCAAAGGGCAGCCCCGTGGCCCGGGCGTAGCCGATGGCCGCATAGTTCCCGGAATCCGGAAAGGGCATTACAAAATCCACCTCCAGAGGCTTCTCCCGGGCCAGACCTTCTCCCAGGCGTTTGCGGAAGACATATACGTTTTCTCCGAAGATGTAACTGTCGGGCCGGGCAAAATAAATAAACTCAAAGATACAATGGGCTTGTTTTTCCGCCTTAAGCCCTTCGTAGGAATGGAGCCCCTCTTCGTCGATGACCAGGATCTCTCCGGGTTCGATATCGCGCAGGTACTGGGCCTGGATGAGGTCCAGGGCGCAGGTCTCGGAGGCCACCACGTATCCGCCGTTGACCATCCCCAGACACAGGGGGCGGAATCCGTAAGGGTCCCGAAAGGCGATCAACCGATCCGGAAGGAGCAGGATCACCGAGTAGGCCCCGCGGATGAGTCCCATGGTCTCCCGGATGGCCTCCACGATGCCCTTACGGGCGGCCTTGGCCAGGAGATGGACGATGACCTCGCTGTCCATGGTGGTCTGGAAGATGGAACCCTGGGCCTCCAGTTCGCTGCGGATCTGATGGGCGTTTACCAGGTTGCCGTTATGGGCCAGGGCCAGGGTGCATCCGGCATGGGTCACACAGAAGGGCTGGGCGTTCTTGATGGTGGTGGACCCGGTGGTGGAATAACGTACGTGCCCCACGGCGATGTGCCCGGGGAGCTTCACCAGGATGTCCTCGTCAAAGACCTCCGGTACCAGCCCCAGGGCCCTGTACTCCCGCACCTCTTTTCCGTCCGAGACCGCCATCCCCGCGCTTTCCTGCCCCCGGTGTTGCAGGGCGTAAAGACCGAAGTAGGTGAGTTTGGCCGCCTCCCGATGCCCGAAGACCCCGAAAATTCCGCACATTTTGCCCGCCCCTTGGAGGTGTATTTTTTGTCGCGGGCTTATTTTACCACTTCGGGCTTAAGCGCGAAGTAGCTGGCTGCGAATAAGCTGGCGAAGGCGTTCCTTCTCCTCCGGGGTGGCCGGTTTTTTCCTGCCCGGCGGGAGGATCTCCGCCAGGGCCTCCTTTTCGGGCCAGGGGATCTCCAGGGTCCGGATCCCCTCCCCGGAAAAGGCCACCACCAGGGGCCGGGAGCGGAGTAAATGGGAAACCCGATAGACGTCGGTGACCCAGCCCCCGGTATTGAAACAGAAGATGGATCTTGAGGATCCGTCCTCCAGGCTAAACCGTCGTTTTTGGAAGGGGACATGGGTGTGTCCGAAGACCAGGGTATCCATCCCGGGGAAGTCCGGAAGACTCAGGCGCAGATACCTCCGGATGCGCTCCCGGGTCTTCTTTTCCTTGAGGATCTCGGGCTTATGGCGCAGGGAGGACCCGGAACGGGGTTTCCCCCGGGCCTGCTGTTCCAGAAGCTTTTTGATCCCCTTAACCAGGCCGTCCAGACACAGATCGCTGAACACCTCCTTGAAGGCCTCCCACCAGGGAAAGTGTATCTCCCGGTCCAGACGGTCGCGAAGGTCCTGAAGGATGGACTCGGTTATGGGCCCGGCTCCCCGTTCGTGCAGTTCGTCCCAGATCTTTTCCAGCAACACACTTAATTCCCCGGCCTGCCCCAGGGAATACCAGCCGAATTCAATGAAGGGCGCGTTGATCTGTTCCAGTTTGGCCAGGGTGATGGAGTTGAGGTGGGTTATTTCCCGGAGGGGTTTTTCAAGGAGATCGGTGAAGAGGGTCCAGGTTTCCTCGAAGAAGTGGCCGTGGGTAAGGAGGGCCGAGGCCTTTGCAGTGCGCAGATAGATATGGGGATAGGCCACCAGGAGATCCAGCTGGCGAGAGCGGGCCGCCTCCGGCAGCAGGTGGTAAAGGAAGGTTTCCCGGCCGTAAGGACGACTGATGTGGTGTTCCGGAAGATGGATTCCTTCGGAATCCAGATAGGGACAGAGCACGTAGTAATAGGGTTCCACCGGGCGGTCCTGACGCAGCTTGCAGAAGACCTGGGTCTCCTCCTGAAAGGCCACCCAGATATGGTGGTCGTGGTTGCCCGGGATATAGATGATTCCCTCGGAGACCAGCCCCTGAAAGACCTCCAGGAAGGCCTTAAGCGCCGGAAAGGCACGACGTCTCCGGGCCAGGGAAAGGTCCAGAGCATCCCCCAGGAGGACCAGGTACCGCACCTCGGAGAGGTCCAGGTGGGAAACCAGATACCCCCGCAGGGCCTCCAGATAGGGCCAATGGACACCCCGGGAGGGATCCAGATGCATGAGGATACTGTCCTCCTCCCCCAGGTGAAGATCCGAAAGGACCAGAGCCAGATAGGTGGTGCCCATGGTTTACCTCCTTTTTACCGGGTTTCGCTTAAAAAGATGATCCGGAAGCGAAGGCCCTTAAATTTATCCAGGAACATTCGGGCCAGATCGGGTTCCTCCTTTTGGAAACCCTCCCAGTCGAAACGGAAGCGGGCCCGTCCCCGGAAGGGATCTATGAATTCCAGGGCGAGGTAGGGGACCAGGGTGCCATCGAAGGCCGGATAGAAGAGGATATGGGTGTAGGCGGGAAGGTCCCGCAGGGGTTGATTCAGGGGTAGCCCGGGGTCCACCCGGAGGTCCACCCCCAGATTCCGGGTCCGGTTCCGGGCTTCCTCGAGGGTGATCTCCGGGGAGAGGGCCCGCAGGCCCCGAAGATGGGTTACGATGGGAGACCGCAGGAGTAGGGCCGAACGCAGAGGAGGCGCCACAGGAGCCCCTGGCGGAGGAGGCCCTTCCTCCCCCGGCCCTGGCGGGCCCGAAGGAGCCCGGAAAAAATCCCGCACCGGATAGGAGGCTATCATCAGGTCCCCCCGCTCCATAGCCTCCCGGTGTTCTTCCGCCACCCTCCGGGGCTCTTTGGGAGAAACCTCGTATTTTAGGGGAAGATAGCAGAGAATCTGGGTAAGGGGCAATTCCCGAAATCCGTAATCCAGTTCCACGGGATTCTTCTCCGGGGAAGAGAGGAAGCTGAGTTCTCGTCGTTTTATCCGGGGCAGGGCCTGTAACTCCTGTTCCACCCGGCGCAGGCCTCCGCTAAGCCCCAGCAGGGAGCGAAGGATCTCGCGCAAGCCAAGGAGTCTTTCCGAGGGTAGTTCCGCCCGGGGTAGGAGGAGCTGAGGGGTGGAACGCAGAAGATAGCGGTCTTCCTGAAGATGCAGGTGGGCTAGGATTATTCCTCCGGGAAGGGAGGTCCCGGCCTGGATGCGGAATTCCTCCCGTATCCGGTTGGGTTGACACTCCTTGGGATCGCACACGCTCACCGTGGGTTCCCGGGGGCATTCCTGGTAGAAGATCCCCAGCATCAGCTCCGGAGCCCGGTTTTTCGGTTCCACGCGCACCCGTTTTTCCTGGGGCACAAAGATGAGTCGCCCCTCGGGATCAATGGCCAGTCCCGGAGTCAGGGTAAAAAGCAGGTGATCGCCCCGATCCTCAAGATCCCGGACCTCCAGGCCGGAAACGATCCCCGGCCCCAGGAGCGTGGCGTTGATCAGGGCCTCCCGGGCCAGGAGATAGTCCTGCTCTAGGTTGAAATCCTCGGCGGTAAGAAGTTTACCAAAAAAATAGGTGTTCCTTTCCAGCCCCAGCGAAAACCTGCGGACAACCTTTTGGGGTAAGGACATGGTTTCCTCCTTCTAACAGGTATTTTTAAATACGGGCCCCTCGTCCGAGCGTAGCCCGCAGATCCAAACGCCCGCAGAGACCCCTCTCCGCAAGTCGTGAATCCTGCCCCAGGCGACTTTGTCCTATCACCAGTTCCGCCCGGGCGAGAACGGTGTTGAGCCCCAGGGCCAGGGGTTCTCCCAGCACCAGGCGCCGTTTGAGGGGCCAGACCCGTCCCTCCGTTCCCAGAGGGGTCCATTGGGGGACCATCTCCCGTACCAAGGCGATCCTTTCCGGGGGCACCTCCGGGCTCAGGAATACCAGGAAGAGGTTTCCCTGCCGGCCGAAAAGACGCGAAAAAGGGCCTCCTTCCCTTTCCGTTTTGCTCCAGCCGATGGCCTCGTGCAGGAAGGCCCTGGAGCCCACGCACCGCCTCAGGACCTCCCGCATTCCGTACACACTGCCCCGGTAACGATAAAGCTCCGGAAGGGCCTTTAGCCAGTTTCGAAGCTCCTTTCCCGCAAGCCCCTTTTCCGTAAACCCCAGTATCTGCGCGGGAAATCGGAGTTCCTCCTGATCTCCCTCTCCGGAAAGACTCTGGAAGAGGAGGTCTTTGGAAAGGAGAATCCCATCGTGGAGCAGACGGAAGGCCGTAAGGAGCGGCAGGAGCAGTTCCTCGGCCTTCTCCCGATAGACCGGGGGAACCAGTTCCAGAAGATCCACGGCCGCGGGAACCGCCAGTACCCCGGCCAGGACGGTTTCTTCACCGAAGAGTTCCACCTCCACCCGGAGGTCCGTTTGGGTGGAAGGTATCCGGGCCAGGCGTCCGGCGCGTTTGGTCTGCGGAAAGATGATCCGGAAGGATCCCTTCCCGGCCAGGAAGAGCAATCCTTCGCTATAGTCCCCGGGGAGGAGAAAGGAGATCCGGGCCCCTTCCGCCGGAGGGGTCCGGGTGATCCGCTGTCCGGCCAGCAACGTCCCCTCGGACTCCAGAAACCAGGGGCCTCCCCGGCCGGGCAGGAAAAAGGCCCGGGGGCGGGGACGATCCAGAGGAAGCCGACTCCTGCCCCGGATGAGGTTGGCCCCGTCGAACCAGTAAAGGAATCCCCGGGCCTTGAGGGCCCGATAGGAAGGCGAGACCCGTACCCGGGTTACCTTCCTCCCGGAGAGGGTATATACCCATACTTCGTGCGAGGAGGTTAAGACGTAAAGACGTTTCCGGCGCACCGTGGCGGAGAGCACGGCCTGACCCGGCCCCCGGAAACGGTGTAATTCCCGGAGTTGAGGGGAGGAAAGGAGCCGTATTCGGTCCTGTCCCACCAGAAACAGTCCCCCGGAAAAGGCGGCCAGGGCCTCGGCCCGGGTGGAGAGAAGTACCCGTAAACCTTCCTCCGCCACCAGGAGCCTCCCGTCCTCAAGGAGAACCAGAAGCTGGTCGCAGAGGGTCCTTTCTGCGGAAAGGATCTTTCCGGGGAAAGACCATCTTTTTAAGGGGTGAAGGGCCAGCCGCTCTTCCTTTTTCAGCCTCAATCCCTCCGGGGTAAGTTCCAGAGTTTCCGGGAACCGGAGTTCCGCTGCCCGACGAAAGAAGACCTTTAAGGACAAGGGAAAACCTCCTTTTCTTCCAGATAGAGAGAGATTTCCAGGAGCTCCGGAAAGCGTTCCTCTCCGGGGAGGATCTTCTCTCCGTCGAATCGTCCCGGAGGATAGACCTGAACCGAGAGGTCCGCTAGGCCCTCCACCCCCGGGGTCTTTTCCAGACAGGCGTAGATCTCCGAAAGATAAAGGGGGCGGCCCGGGGGATAACCCTTTCCCTCCAGCCCCTCAAGAGGAGAAAGATACCGGCAGAGGGCCCTCGCCAGCCTTTGACGCAACCCTTCCCTGGAATATCCCGGGAGGGGATAAAGCCGGGTCTCCAGAGAAAAGAACGTCTTTTGCGGGGGCTCAAGCCGGATCTCCAGGGTCAGGGGACGAAGTTCCAGTTCCTGGATCTCTTTTTCCAGCCGGCGCAGTTTTTCCGGAGGAAAAGGAGAGGAGGAGATCACCGTAGCCCGTACCACCCGGGCCCGGAGATCCGGATGGAGATAGACTTTTTCAAAAGGCCCGGATTCCAGGAGGATCCGCTCGAGGTCTTCGGCGGTAACCGCGGCCCCGCAGGAAAGATGCTTCCGCCACCAGGAGGCCAGGGATTCCTCCGAGGAGGTCCCCAGAAGACGTCGGTAGGCCTCTATCTCCTCCTCATCCAGAAAATCCAGTTGCCAGTAGAGGACATCCAAGAGAAAAAGCAGGACCTCCAGGGTTACCACCCCGGGATCAGCCGGGTTGTAATTGGTCCATTCCCGGGTGAGACCGGGGAGTTCGGCCAGGGCGCGTTCCCAGAGGGCCTGGAAACGTCCCCGGTCCAGGCTGGGGATCCGGATCTTCATTCCGTTTCTCCTTCAAGAAGGATTTCGCCCGGTGTGGGCAGGGCCCCCCGGGGAAGGACCGGGGGGTGTCCCTGAAGGTAGGGGCGGGTCTCCTTTCCCACCCGTACGCTGACCTCCAGTTCTTTCACCGCCCGGATGGCCGGAATCTGGTGAAGAAGACGATAAAAATCCGAGAAATACGGGAACTGCCCAAAGGGAAATCCCTGCCGATCAAAGTTTCCCTGCACCGGGTGTAGAAAATTCCGAAGCTTGTCCTGAGCCAGAGACAGGGCCCGTCGCAGAGAGACCCCGGGTTCTAGGATTAGCCGGGCCTTTACCTCCACCGGGACATAGACAGGGTCCCTTATCTCCAGGTCCCCTAGGGTGAGAGGCAGGGCCCCGGCCAGTCTTTCCCGGATCCTCTCCTCCAGCCCCCGGGATATCCGGGGTGAAGGATCCTCGGCTCGGGGAAGAACGTAAAGGAGGAGAGTGGACCCGAGGATCTCCGGCAGAAGGCGTTTTATTCCCTCTATCTGGCTTAAAAGGTCTTCGAGATCGTTCCGGGTAAGGGCACGGTAACGATGGCGAAGGCCGGCGGGTAGCTGCTCCAGAAGGGTTTCCGGGGGCACCCGGGTCCTTCCACCCACCGCGGCTTCGATCTGATGTACCCCTTCCACAAAGGGCGGGGGAGAAACCACCTCCTGGAGGCTTCCCGCGGGAAGATTCCCCCGGTCTCCGTGGTGGCTTAGGTAATCCACCTGGATTACGGCCCCGCGCTTCGGAATGGCTCCGTGAACCCCGTCCCCAAACCGCAGGCGCCCCTCCTCGGGATCCAGTTCCACCACCTCATCCCCGGGGCCGAAGGGACGGAGATCGTCCACCACCCTCCAGCTGCGACCGTTTACCTGAACCCGGACCCTTCCGGCCAGGGGTTTCAGTTGCAATGTCTGACCCGGCTGTCCGGTGCTCCGGGACAGGAACCGGAGGCCCTCTCCCTCGCGCACCGGCAAGGCGTTGAGATACAGGCCCTCTATCCGGGATCTCCGGAAGACTTCCCCCCTGAGGACCAGACGTACCCAGGCTCCCTCCTCTCCGAAAAGGGTCCGGGGGGAAAAGTCCTCCGGAAGATAAAGATACAGAAATCCCGGACCTCGGAGCCTTCGGGTCGTATCCCTGAAACTCACGGCCCGGAAACCGGAAGCCGTGGAAACTTCCACCCTTTGAAGGATCTCCTCCGGGGCTTCACCGGCAAAATAAAGACTGACCGGACCACCGGAGCAGGGATTCTCCAGCCGGAGATAAAGAGCGGCTTCCTTTGGGGATAATCCGTGTTCCGGAGCCTTCTGAGGGAAAGAGTCTCCCTTCTCTCCCAGATTGGAGATCTGGATTTCCTCCGGAGAGAAGGAACCCCCGGCCAGGAAAAAGGAAAAGCTCAAATAGTAATCCGGGCTTCGGCCTTCGTCCGGGGGAACAAAGGGCCCCTGATAACGGATCCGGATCCACCGGGCCCAGACCCGGTTTACCTCGGTAGGAGCCAGGTCCCCGGGCAGAAGGATCTCCCTGTTCCGGAGTGAAAGGGTTTTCCAGGTTTCTCCATCGAAGTATTCCCAGGACAGATCCGCCAGGCGAATCCCGTGGGTCTCTATTCGACAGCGTGTTCCGGGCAGGAGCCAGAATCCACCCAGATAGAGACTTGCTCCGGGCAGCGGTGGCTGGCCCAGAGGATTGCGCAGGGCCAGGTGCTCCTGCGCCTCCTCCGGAGCATAGATCCGGGGGCCGAGGCCCAGCGCCCCCAGAAACAGGGGTTCTTCGGGTTCCAGAGGACGATCTCCGCAGAAAATATGGGTTATCCTTCGAGGACCGGGAAGCAAAAAGAATTCCTCTCCGGGGACCGGGTGGGTGCTTTCTCCATAAAGATAGAAATATTTCCCCCGGGTATCCTCCAGGGGCAAAAGATCCCGGGGCAGGGAGAAGTATCCCTTCTCCGGCCGAAGGGGACGGCGGCCGTTCTTCCCCTCCGCAAAGAGGGCTAGGCCTCCCGGTGGTTCCGTGAATTGCAGGGCAAATCTCTGCCCCGGGGAAAGGATCTCCCGGGAGAAACGGACCCGGAAGGCGAAGCGCCGTCCCGGCGGCAGGTCCTCCGGATCCAGTCCCTCCCCGCGCAGGATCGTGCCTACCTCCGCCACATAGTTTTCCCCGGGAAGATAAAGATAGGCCGCGGAGAACCCACCGGGCAGGGCCAGGATTTCTTCCTCAGTTTCAAAAGAGATCTCTCCGGCCGCCACCGCCAGCCCTCTTTCCAGGACCAGGGGCTCGGGAGCATGTTCGGAGATCCTCAAGGCCACCACGGTCCGTGCGGGTTCCGGGTCCGGAACCCCTACCCCCAGGAGGGAATAGAGGTGCAGGAGCACCTTGGAGGGTAAGGCCTCCGAGGCCTCCCGGGCCTCCTCCAGCCTGCGGGCCAGGAACTCCAGAATTCCTCCCAGGACCGGATCCCGGGGCGACCAGGAAGGGTCCCTTCCCAGGGCCGCCCCCAGGGCCTGAAGGAGAAGGGAACGAAGATCTCGATCCAGGAGCAGGCTCATCGTTCCTCCAGATAGAAGGGGTAAACCAGATTGTGGCGGCTATTGGTACGCCGGATCCGATAGATCACCTCCACCAGTACGCAGCCCTCGGTGCTGTGGACCCGGGCCCTGACCTCCTCTACCAGGATGCGAGGTTCAAAACGCCGCAGGGCCTCCTTCACCCGGTTTTCCATCCGGGAAAGAGTGACCGTATTCAACGGGCCGAAGAGGAGATCCTCCACCGCACAGCCGAAATCCGGCCGGGTGACTCTCTCCCCCGGGCGGGTCCTCAGGATGAGACGGATACTCTGGGCGATGCTTTCCTCCCCGGAAACGAGTTGCAGGCGATCGTCCTCCGGATTCAGCCTCAGGGGATGGGCCAGTCCGCGTCCCAGAAAATCATCCATGTTCTATCCTCCCACCAGGATAGTGAACTCCCCGGTCAGGACCTGGGCTCCACAGGGCAGAGGATCCTGGACCCGGCCGGCAGGCCCGCCCTGGACCAGGAGCCGGGTTCCGGTGGCCAGCAGTGCCCCCGGAGGATGAAAGGGCAGGGGACACACGTGATTGCTCCCCAGGAAAGCCACCGGTAGCCCCCCGGCCAACACCTGGGTGGCTCCGGGAGGAAGTAGCCTTCCCCCATGGGTGGAAAGATCGGTCCAGCGAGCCAGAAACATAGGCACCTCCTAATTGATCCTCACCAGAGATCCGCGGAGTACCAGCTCCGTATCCGCGGATACCTCTATACGCGTTCCCTGGAGATGAATCTCCTGGGCCTCTATCTCCATCCGGAAGGCCCCCTTGACTCGCAGGGAAGGCGGGTCCTCCTGGAACACGATCTCGTTGCCCGCGGCATCGCGAATCACCACCTCCCCGGAGTCCTTGAGCTGGATCTCCCTTCCCCCGGAGGAACGCAGGGTTACCTCTCCCTCCCCGTCGTGCAGGATCACTTCGTGACCGCTGCGGGAGCGGATGATGCGTCGTTTCGGTTCCGCCGGGGGTTTGTCCTTTCCGTTCCACAGGGCGCCCAGGACTACCGGGTGTTCCAGTTCTCCGTTCTCAAAGGCCACCAGGACCTCGTCTCCTGTTTCCGGCAGGAAGAAGGCCCCGGCGTCGTTGCCTGCGGCAAAGGAAACCACCCGGGCCCAGAAACTCTCGTCCCTGGTGCCCCGCCAGGGAAAGGTTACCTTTACCCGGCCCAGTCCCTCCGGATCCCGATGGTCCGTCACAATGGCCACATAGATCCCGTAAAGTTTTTCCGGGGATGGATCCTCAAAAAACCTCATTTTTGACCCCTCTTCAGTTTCATGCGCAGATGGTATCCCCCCTCCCCGATCTGATGGGTGGCCTGAGTTACCAGAAAGGCCCCCTCAAGGGCCGTGCCGCCGGGGCCCCGGCCCAGAGGCAGACCCTTCACCTCCACCCGATCTCCGGCCTGGATCTCCGGGAGCCCCAGACTCTCGGCCTCCACCTGGAGAAGGGTGCGATGTTTCCGGAGAAGGGCCTGGGCTCGACTCCGGGCCTCCTGCCGGTCCCGAACCGGCAGGGACACCTCCAGGGTAGGAGGCGAAGGCCAGAGGATCCGGATTTCTTCGGTGGCACCTCCCTCCCGGGCCTCGGCCTGCCCCTGGATCTCCTTTTTTCGCATCGGGTCCCAGCCCCTCACCACCACCCGGGAGATCATTCCGCTGAGATCGAACTGCGGGGTAAAGGAACGAAGCTCCCGCCCGAAAAGAAGCTCGTGCCTCCGACCGTGCCGGTGGGCCTCCTCCGGATTTACGAAACAGAAAACGGTCTTTTCTTCCTCCTGATCCAGACGGCTATAAAGAAGATATCCGTTCCGTTCAGCCAGCCGTTTCAGAAACTGGTAATCGAATTCCTCCTGTTTCTGTTGGACCTTGGGATGTCGGTTTTCGGTCTCCTGGATGATCTTTCTCTCAAAGACCGGGTAAAGATCCACTACCTGTCGCACCACCTCGTGATCCCGGACCTGACTGAAACCGCCCCGATGCCGGGAGGAAAGGGCCCGTCCTTTCATAAGCAGGAAAAGAAAATCCTGAGCCTCCAGATGGATCTCCCCGATGGAGTCCACGGAAAGGGAATAGGAGATAGAGGTGAGGCACCCTCGGAAGATCAGGAGACGGGTTCCCCCGTAACCGGCCCGGGCCTCCACCCGGCCCCCGAGCCGGAAAAAGGAAAGGGCCTCCTCCAGCCACAGGGCCAGGTCTTTTTCCGTGCCGGCCCGGAAAACGGAAAAACTCAAGCGTGCTGAGGCCTCCACCGACTGTTCCACCGTAATCTGGTGGCAAATGAACCCCCGGGGACCGGGCTCCTCCCCCTCCACCTTTAGGGAAAACCCCGGAGCATAGAAACGCAGTTCCTCACGCATTGTCACCCCTCCCGGGAGGAAGCCTGAGCAGGGTGCCGGCCGGTACCTCCAGGGGATTGCGGATCCGGTTCTCCCGGGCAATGAGTCTCCAGGCCGAAAGGGTCCCGTATTCTCGAAAGGCCAGCAGGAAAAGGTTTTCGTCCTCGCGCAGGAGATGAAGTTTGCTTATATCCGCGGATTCCGGCGACCGTTCCTCCCTCTGCTCCTCCGGGGTGAGATAACGTTTCAGGGTAAGGCGGAGACGTACCCTTACCGGAAGTCCCTGATGATCGAAGAGGACGAAACGCTTGGTCAATTTTTCCACCACCGCCCGGGGCAGGATCTCCCGCCCCCAGGAAAAGGAGACCAGGGGAGGAGCATGGAGGGAGGGATCCACGGAAAGGGTCTTCTCCAGGCGGGCCAGCCGTTCCAACAAAGGGGGCCTCTGTCCAGAGGGAGGAGGCAGGGTATCGTCCAATAGGAATTCCAGAGAGACCGTTTCCCCTTCCCCGCTAAGGAACTGGAGCAGAGGGGCGGAGAGTTCCGGAAAATTGACCACCTGAAAGCGATTGCCAGTTTCCACGGTGTATTCCGCCGGGTTAAAATCAAAGACGAATTCCTGCCCGGCGTTTTTCCCGTTGAGGATCCGGAGTACGGCTTTGGACGGCATCAGACCCTCTCTACCCCGGTATAAACCAGCTCCAGACTCTCCAGGGCCACTCCGGATTGGTCGGCCTTCAACTCCGGTCCGGTCCATTTCACCGGATAGGCCCCGGTTACAGCCAGACGCAGGGCCTCCTGCCCGCCTTCATCCAGCATGACCAGATAAAGGGTGCGCACCTCCAGAGGCCCCTGAAAGGAAAGGGCCCGGCGTATCCGATCAAACCATTCCCAGAGTTCCGCCCGGCAGATTCCTCGGCGAAGGACCAGGGTCCCGGCCTTGACCCCCTTGGGTAACCGATGTACCAGCTCATTGACCCCTCCTTCTACCACCTCCTCCACCTCCAGCGAGAGTTCCAATCCGGAGACCTCCTGAAAACCGGCCACCAGGAGACCCTCACATTCCACCAGGAAGCGGTGGGCCAGGAGAGGATCCCTACGGGAACCTAACATGCAGATACCCCCTCTTCTGAAGTTCCCTGCGCCAGCGTTCCATAAAGGGCTCAAAGAGGACCTCCACCAGATGCCGGATCTCCGGAAGACTCAGGGTAAAGGTGGAACCGGAGTTCCCTTTCTCCGACCAGAACGGCCGAGACCGAGGATCCTCCGGGACTTCCGCCTCCCGAACCCTTCCGGAAGTCCTGTCCCCGGGGATCTCCCGGTGGAAATACCGGGCATAGATCAGGGAAAGCGGCGGTTCCTTCCCGCCCCCGGGGCCTTCTCCTGCCGCAATCCCGCCTTTTTCTCCGGGCC
>WGAR01000158.1 GCA_015494725.1 Thermodesulfobacteriaceae bacterium
CCGAATCGAAGAGCGGGCCAAGGAACTCGGTCCTTTGTATCAACGGGTCCTGCTTAAGGTGCGGAATCTCAAAAGAGAGGTCCGGGAAACCGAGGAGGCGCTGGTGCGTCTGGAGGAAGACCTCTCCCGAATCTCGGATAAACTGCGTCGGCTCTATCGGGAAGAGGCCGAATTCTCTCAAAAACTGGAAAGGGAACGGGCCCGCATCGAGGCCCTGAACGAAGAAATCGAACGCCTTACCCAGGAGGAACAACACCTGGAAGAAGAGATCGCCCTCCTTGAAGAGCGAATAAAAGAGAAGGAAGCCTCCTTCCGGGACGAAGAGGTTCTCTATCAGAGGGAACGTGAAGAACTTGAGAAGATAGAAAAAGAGCACCGGGAGATAGAAAGAGCAATCTTTCAAAAACGAGCCCGGCTCAAATCTGTGGAAGAAAGGCTTCAGGCGCTGGCCCGGGAAGAGGAGCGAATCAGCCGTGGGGAGGAAGACCTGCGGCAAAAAGAACAGGAACTTAAGGCCCGTAAAACTCATCTCCTTCGGGAAAAAGAAGCTCTTTCCCGGGAATTGGACGCGGTACAGGAACTGCTGCACCGGCTTTCGGAAGAAAAGAACGAACTGAAAAGCCGGCTCACCCGTTTTCGTTCCTTCCTGCGGGATCTGGAGGAGAAATTAAGGGAAATCCGGAGCGAAAGAAAGGGGCTCCAACGGGAAAGGAGGGGCCTTGAGGCCGCCCTGCGCCAAAACCTTCCCCCGGATTTAAGAAATCTCCGGCAGCCCCCGCCGGTATTGGCCGAACTCCTGGACCCACCCCCGGAAAAGCGGGCCGGGGTCGAGGCCTTCCTGGGCTCCAGGCTGGCCTTCCCGGTGGCCAGGACCCCGGAAGATCTGAAAAGGTTCCTTTCCTTTGAGGAGATAACCGGAATTTTTCTGGGCACCGGGGAGCGTCTGGAGAAATTGAAGGATCTTCTCTCTCAAATCCGCGAAGAGAGGGATCTTGCCCGGGTCTGGGAAACGGATCCCGAGGATGGGTGCTTTTTCCCCGAGCAGGGCCTCCTCTATGAACCCCCGGGATTTCTCAGACGGACGGATACCCGGGGAGACGGACTCCTGGCCCTTCGAGAACGCCTGAAGGAAATAGAAAGGCTCGAGAGGAAACTCGAAAAACGCGAGAAGGAAATACTCCGGGAAAAGACCCAAGCGGAACAAAATCTGCAACAACTTGAGGACACATACCGAAAGAAAGATCTCGAGTATCAGGAAATGCACCGGCAGGATCAGGAAATCCAGAAAAAGCTTCAAATCCTGAATCGAACCCTGGAAAGACTTGAGGATGAACAGGTTTTTCAGCAAAAGGAGGCCCGGGAAATAAAAAGAAAAAAGGAAGAACTGCTCCAGCAAAAGAAGGAACTGGAGAAGGCCCTTGAGAGACAAAGAGAAGAGCTCTCCGGACTCATTCAGAGGGAAACCAAGCTACGTCGGGAAGGGGAAGATCGTCGAAGCAAGATCCTGGAGCTGGAAAAAATCTTCAAGGAAAAAGAGTCTCTCCTTGCGGAATGGAGGGGGAATCTCAAGGCCCGGCGGGAACGTTTATTGGAACTCCGGCAGAGTAAACAGCGGGCCGAAGCCCGGCGACGCACCGCCCGGCAGCAGGAGGCTCTGCTTTCCGAGGAACTCACTTTCGTACGCCAGATGCTCCGGGAGGAGAAGAAACAGCGACAGGAACTGGAAAAAAAGAGAGAAGCCCTCAAGGAAACTCTCTCCCGATGGCAGGAGGAACTGACCCGGGCCCAGCATGCCCTGAAAGAACTCGAGCAGGAGGAAAAGGACCTGGAAAGAGAGCGGACCCGGTTACAGGAAAAAATCCATCGTCTGGAACTGGATAAGGTGGAAGCGGAGATGACCATGGAGCATCTGCGCAGGGAGGCCCTGGAAAACCACGCTACCGCTCTGGAGGACTTTTTAAAACAGGAGCCCCCCAAAAGCGAAAATCTTCGGGAGATAGAAGAACGTCTGATCCTGCTGCGGGAAAGATTAAGCCGATTCCCGGCGGTAAACCTGGCCGCCGCGGAGGAATTGGCCCGGGCCGAGGAACGCTTGCACTTCCTCTCTTCCCAGCGTCAGGACCTGCTTTCGGCCATTTCCGACCTGGAAAAAGCTTTGCGAAGACTGGACCAGGAAAGCCGCAAAAGGTTACAGGAGACCCTTCGGGAAGCCAATCGCAGTCTGAAAGAGGTGTTCCCGGTCTTTTTCGAAGGAGGAGAGGCTGAACTTTACTTCACCGATGAGGATCCCCTTTCCGCCGGACTCGACCTCCGGATCAGACTCCCCGGCAAGCCCGTGAAACACCTCACCATGCTTTCCGGAGGCGAAAAGGCCCTTTGTGTACTGGCGGTGCTCTTTGCTTTTTATCTGGTAAAACCCGGTCCTTTCTGTATCCTGGACGAAGTAGATGCTCCGCTCGATGAAGCCAATACCCTGCGGTTCAATGAATTCCTCCGCCGTCTCAAGGAACGCTCCCAGATCATCCTGGTAACCCATAATCCCCGGGTCATGGAGGTAGCGGATGCCCTCTTCGGGGTGACCATGGAGGAAAAGGGCATCTCCAAGGTAGTGAGTGTCCGGCTCAATTAAAGCCGGATGGAACCCCCCCGCGGGGGTTTGCGAAGACGCAGAAAGATCAGGAGAATGAGCAGCAGAAGCACCGCCAGTAAAGCAATGAAGGCCTTGACCAGGATCTGTAACTGGACCTTGACCTCCGCCACTTCCGAATGAAGTTCAGCAATCTTACCTTCCAGTTCGGAAGAAGTGGAGAGTCGATGGTTCAGAAGCTGGACCAGATCCCCGGTTTGTTTTTCTATCCGCGCTACCCGATCGCTTAACTCCTGAAAGCGGGTGCTATTTTCCAGAGAGGGACACACCACCACCGGAACTCGACGACTGGCCTGAACCGAGGCCACCATGCAAAGAAACAACCCCACCCACAACCACATACGCATCATACTTCTTTCCTACCAAAATCTCCGGACTCACACAAGGCCTCTTCTCCTTCCAGGGCCTCGGCCCAAAGGTCGTAAGTAAAACTCCGTGTGAACCGCACCCGGACCATTTCCCCGGGAGAAACCGGAAGGCCTTTCCGGATGATGGTCCGGCCATCCACTTCCGGGGCCTGGAAACCGGCGTGTCCTACCGGCCGGCCCCGGTCATCATAGCCCGTAACCAGCACCAGGTCCTCTCCTCCCACCCGGCGACGCAGATTTTCCCGGGATATTTCCTGTTGCAGGGCTAAAACCCGATGGCGGCGTCTTCGGGCCTCGGTCCAGGGAACCCGGGGCTTAAAGCCCGCCGCCGGGGTTCCCTCTTCGGGATAAAATACAAAGACCCCCAGATGGTCAAAACGGGCCTGTTTCAGAAACTCGAGAAGGGCCTTAAACTCCTCCTCTCCCTCCCCGGGAAAACCCACCATAACCGTGGTGCGCAGACCGATCTCCGGACGCAACCGCCGTAATTCTTCCAGCAGCTCCAGGACCCTTTCGGGACGGTAAAACCGCCCCATGCGACGCAGGATCTCCGGATGGGCGTGCTGAAGGGGAAGATCCACATAAGGGGCAAGCCGCGGTTCGGAGCCCAATACCTCCAGCAATTCCGGGGTAAGACCCCGGGGGTGGAGATAGAGAAGACGCAACCTTACCCCGTCGGGAAGCTCCCTCAAAAGGTTCCGAAGCAAAAGGGGAAGATGGGCTCGCCCTCGATCCTTTCCGTAGGACGAAATATCCTGCCCCACCAGGATGATCTCCCTCACCCCCTGAGAGACCAGGTCCAGGGCTTCCCTCAGGATCTCCCTTTCCGACCGGCTCCGCAGAGGCCCCCGGATCCGCGGAATGGTACAGAAAGAGCATCCATGACTGCACCCTTCGGTGAGCTTGAGATAGGCATAAAAAGGACTTTCGGTGAGGATCCGGGAGACCCCGTCCGGCCCCTCCGGCTTAAGCCATAAACGCGTTTTATCCTGTTCGAAGATCTCGGGCTGACGGAAGGCTTCGATTCCGCAGACCAGATCCGCTTCGGGGAAACGTCGGGCCACCTCTTCCCCGTAACGGGCTACCAGACAACCCGTGATGGCCAGTTTCTGGCCCGGCCGTTTTTGTTCGGCCAGCTCCAGGATGGTTTCGATGGACTCCCTTACCGCCGGACGGATGAAGGCGCAGGTATTGACCAGGAGAAGGTCTGCTTCCTCCGGAGACAGAACCGGCTCCGCCCCTCTCTCCTTCAGACGGGCCAGTAACTTCTCCGTATCGGTGCGGTTTTTGGGGCACCCCAGACTTATGGCATAGACCTTCAAGAGGGGCGGGCCTCCTTTACCTCCCGGATCCGGTTGTTCTCATCCACATAGACCAGGCGGGCCCTGAACCCGGCCAGGGCCTCCTCGGGTACCCAGGCGTAGGCCACCACGATAATTTCGTCCCCTACCTGACCGAGTCGGGCCGCGGCCCCGTTCAGGATCACCTCTCCGCTACCGGGCTCCCCCCGGATTACATAGGTCTCAAAACGAGCGCCATTGGTCAGATTATAGACCCATACCGCCTCCAGAGGCGCAAGCCCTGCCGCCTCCATCAGTGCGGGATCCAGGGTCAAACTGCCCTCGTAATAGAGTTCACAACCGGTAACCCGTATCCGGTGAAGTTTACTTTTCAAGAGTTTACGATACATGGGTCGGATCCAGAATAGTATTATCAATAAGACGGGCCTTACCCACAAACACCGCCAGGGCCAGAAGGGTGGCCCGATCTATACGCTCCCTCTCCTCCAGAGTCTCCGGATCTCGAAATTCCACGTAATCAATGCGGGTGTAAGGATGCGAACGAATAAACTCCTCAATCTCCCTCCGTAAAATCCGGGTTTCCCTTACCCCCTCCGCCACCCGTCTGCGGGCCAGCTCCAGGGCCCGATATAGGGAAAGCGCCGCCTCCCTTTCCTCCGGACGGAGATACACGTTCCGGGAGCTCATGGCCAGCCCGTCGGGTTCGCGCACCGTGGGATGAGGTACGATCTCCACCTCCAGATCCAGATCCCGTACCATACGCTGGATGACCTTCAATTGCTGATAGTCCTTCTCCCCGAAAACCGCCAGGTGCGGCTTTACGATATGAAAGAGCTTGAGCACCACGGTGCACACCCCTCGAAAGTGTCCGGGGCGACGGGCTCCGCAGAGGGGGCGGCTTAGTTCGGTAACCTCCACGTAAGTCTGAAAACCCGGGGGATACATCTCTTCGGCGGAGGGAACAAACAGGATATCCACCCCCTGGGCCTGGGCCAGGCGGCGATCCCTCTCCAGATCGCGCGGATAGCGGGCAAAATCCTCCTGCGGACCGAATTGAATAGGGTTTACAAAGATGGAAACCACCACCACGTCGGAAAGTTCGCGGGCCTTGCGCATCAGAGCCAGGTGCCCCTCGTGGAAATACCCCATGGTGGGGACAAAACCTATACGTTTACCCCGGGCCCGAAGCTCCTCGGCCCGAGCCTTCATGGAGGGGATATCGGTGATGATCTCCATCTTCCACCAGGCTCCATTCCCCGGAGTTTTCCTTTAACAAGTTTAATACCTGGCGGGGAAGATCATCAATAACCAGGGTCTGGAGGGCCGCATATCCTCCGGGCCAAGCCTCCACCCGCGAGAACATACTATCCAGCGGATCCAGACGCCCGTTTCCGTTGAGATCGCGGATATAAAAGAGCATCTTACCCGTACTCAGGGAACGCCCCACCATCTCCAGCCTCCGCAGACCGTTCTTTTTCTCCGAAAAGAAGATTTCCACTCCCAGCCCGATGCCCGGGAAAGAGAAGCTCACCCGACCCTCGAGTTCCCGGGGGCGAAACCGCAGGGGAACGATCTCCTCGAGCGTTTCCACTAGGGGACGCCGTCGATCGTAGATGAGCACCGGAGTGCCTATACGCACGAAGGAATAGACTTTCCGGATGTCTTTATTTCGCAGGGCTATACACCCGTGGGTCCAGTCCCTCAGGGAACGGGAGCCGCCCCCCCGGAAAAGGCCTCCTCCGTGGAGCCCCACCGCATACCCCAGGGAACCGGCCCGAATCTTTCCCCGCCACCGGGCCTCAAGATAGGCCTTAAATTCCCTTTCCGAAATCCTCCCCTCCCACCGGGCCCGGAAAATGTCCTTAAGGTTCGGATAATCGAGTTCGATAAAGAGATAATAGTTCCTGGAGGGATGCTTGGCATAAACCCGGTAAAGCCCCTCGGGAGTGGCCATATCCCCCTTTTCTCGCTTGGGACTTTCCGCATCCAGCCCCAGGGAACAGGGAAAGACCGCCACCAATCTTCCTCCCCGGTAAAGACTAACCCGCCGCGTGGACTTTTCCACCACCACATACCGCTCAAGATCCTTCCCCAGGACCTTTGAGGGAGAAAAAAGAAATATATCGGACATTATGGTAATCAAAAAGGAGATTATACCGATTAACAACCAATAACCTTGCTTTTTCATCTATTTTGCCGTATTTAAGGTCTTGAATTTCCGGACGGTTATCCCTATATTTAAACTACCAGTAAAATTATTTAAGTGGAGGTGTTGTTATGAAAAAGAAAATCGTGGCTTTAGCGATGGCGGCAGTCTTTGCGGCTCCCATGGGTGTCATGGCCAAGTCCTGCAAGGGTAAGATCAAGGAGTTTGACGGGAAGACCATGGTCATCACCATCAAGGGCAAATGTAAGGCCAAGGAGGGGCAGGAGGTAAAGATCAAGATCAAGAAGAGGGTCGCGGTAGAGGGTTGTTAAAGGTTGGACCAGAGGGAGGGAGTCCAGGCAGGGCTCCCTCCTTTAATGATTTTTTAGGCCGCAAGAAGTTTCTCGAAAGCGGTATAGGCCTTTTTAAGGAAGGTATGGTCCGGAGGGAGGTCCCAGATAGGTTTCTGGTGTATCTCCAGTTCGAAGAGTTCCGGGCTTTCCGGAAGATAGGCCAGTAATTCCAGTTCTTCGCGGGAACATATTTCCCTAACGTATTTATCCAGCGCTTCGGGCACGGGTTCCGGGGCACGGTTAACCAGGAGCCATTTGTGCCCTACATTCAGGCGCAGGGGTTTGACCAAAGCGGCAATGCGAGCGGCGGTGAGCACTCCCCGGGAGGAAGCGTCAGAGACCACCAGAAGATGGTCTATCTCGGTCATGTTCAGGCGGGAAAGATGCTCCATCCCGGCTTCGTTGTCCACCACCATGTAGGCATAGCTCTTCTCGAGCTTCTGTAAGGCCTGGGAAAGGAAGGAATGAGCGGCGCAGTAACATCCCGGGCCTTCGGGTTGCCCCATGACCAGGAGATCGTATCCCTGGGCCTCCACCAGGGCCTCGTGAACCCTCATTTCCATGTAATCCCCCCGGGCCATACTTTCCGGGACCTGGGTTCGGAGTTCGTCCTTGATCTCTCCCAGGGTGATTTCCACGGTGAGGCCCAGGAGTTCGTTTAGATTGGCATTGGGATCGGCATCCACCGCCAGGACCGGACCTCGACCGGTCTCCACGAGGAAACGCACCAGGAAGGCCGCGGTGGTGGTCTTCCCGGTGCCGCCTTTTCCGGCCAGGGCAATACGCACCGCCATTCACGAACCCCCTCTGGTTTTACGATCCTTAAAGAGCTTGTAGGTATAACTCTCCACCAGGGCCTGACAGCTGGCCTCGAGAATATCCTCGGAAACCCCTACCGTTCCCCACTGGCGATGGGGATCCCGGGAGGTAATGAGCACCCGCACCCGGGCCCCGGTCCCCGGGACCCCGGGAAGGACCCGGACTTTGTAGTCCTCGAGCTTCATTTCCCGGAGCTGGGGATAGAAACGTTCCAGGGCCTTGCGAATGGCGTGATCCAGGGCGTTTACCGGGCCGTTACCCACCGCAGCGGTATGCTCCACCTCCCCCACCCCCGGGGGAACCCGCACCACCACCGTGGCCTCCACTACCGGAGGGCCTTCCCGGCTGGGACGCAGATCCAGGACCCGATACCCCAGAAGCTCGAAATACTGTTTGGGTTCTCCCAGCAGACGATAAATCAAAAGCTCCAGCGAGGCCTCCGCCGCCTCGAATTCGTAACCCTCGGCTTCCCGCTTCTTGACCTCCTCCACGATCTTGGCCACCACCGGATCCTCCGGAGAAAGCTCGATCCCGAACTGACGAGCCTTATAGACGATGTTAGATCGCCCGGAGAGGTCCGAGACCAGCACCCGTCGGGTATTTCCCACCCATTCCGGATCGATATGTTCGTAGGTACGGGGATGGCGAAGAATGGCGGAAACATGCACCCCGCCCTTATGGGCAAAAGCGCTCCGGCCCACGTACGGGAGATGGCGCGGGTGTGGTACATTGGCCACCTCGGAAACAAAACGGGAAACCTCGGTCAGGCGGGTGAGATTCTTACCGGCCTCGCATTCAAAGCCCATCTTGAGAACCAGATTGGGAATAATGGAACAAAGATTGGCGTTCCCGCAGCGTTCGCCCACCCCGTTGATGGTCCCCTGGACCTGAATCGCTCCCTCGAGCACCGCCGCCAGACTATTGGCCACCGCACAATCGGAATCGTTGTGAGCATGGATCCCCAGGGGGACCTTTTTCCCCAGGCGCTTTCGGACCTCGCGCAGGATCTCCACCAGTTCGTGCGGCAGGGTCCCTCCGTTGGTATCGCAGAGCACCAGCACATCGGCCCCGGCTTCCCGGGCCCGTCTGAGGGTCTCCACCGCGTAATCGGCATCCTCCTTGAATCCATCGAAAAAGTGTTCGGCATCGTAAAAGAGTTTCTCCACGTGAGGCCTCAGAAACCGCACCGAAGCCTCGATGATTTCCAGATTCCGTTCCAGGGTGGTCTTTAAGGCCTCCTTGACGTGAATGGTCCAGGACTTGCCGAAGATGGTCATCACCGGGGTCTTGGCCTCCAGCAGGGCCAGAAGATTCTCGTCCAGATGGGCCTCCTTACGGGGATGATGGGTGCTTCCGAAGGCCGCAATTCGGGCATGGCGCAGATGATAATCCCGGATCTCCTTGAAAAAACGGGCATCTTTGGGATTGGAGCCGGGCCACCCACCCTCGATATAATCAATCCCCAATTCGTCCAGCTTAAGGGCCACCCGGATCTTATCCTCTACCGAAAGGTTGAACTCTTCGGCCTGAGTACCGTCGCGCAGGGTGGTATCATAGATCTCTACCCTACGTTTCATTTTTCTTCCTCCGGGGGCTGGTCCAGGCCAAAGGCCTCGTGCAGGGCCCGAACGGCGAGTTCGGTATATTTTTCGTCGATGACACAGGAAACCTTGATCTCGGAGGTGGAAATCATCTGGATATTTATCCCGTGCCGGGCCAGGGTTTCAAACATCCGGGAAGCCACCCCGGCATGCGTGCGCATCCCGGCCCCCACAATGGAAACTTTGGCTATGTTTTCCGCGCTTTCCACCCGTTCGGCCCCGATCTCCCGGGCGATTTCCTCGACGATACGCACCGCCTCGCGCAAAGTGGTGCGGGGTACGGTGAAGGTCAGATCCGCCCTTCCGTCGGGACGAGCGGTCTGGATGATCATATCCACCAGGATGCCTCGCTCGGCGATGGGGCCAAAGATACGGGCGGCTATCCCGGGCTGATCCGGTACTCCGTAGAGACTGATGCGGGCCTCGTTGCGGTTGTAGGTTACACCCGAAACCAGTACCTTTTCCATCTCTTCATCCTCCTCGGTGATAATGGTCCCCGGGGCATCGGAGAAAGAAGAACGCACATGAAGGGGCACCTTATAGATCATGGCAAATTCCACCGCCCGGATTTCCAGCACCTTGGCCCCGGCACTGGCCAGCTCCAGCATCTCCTCGTAAGAAATCTTTTCTATCTTTCGGGCCCGGGAAACAATGCGGGGGTCGGCGGTAAAGACCCCCTCCACATCGGTAAAGATTTCGCAGAGATCCGCCCCCAGGGCGGCCGCAAGGGCCACCGCGGTGGTATCCGACCCCCCTCGGCCCAGAGTGGTGATATCCCCGTTCTCGGTCACCCCCTGGAATCCGGCCACTACGACTATCTCGCCCCGGGAAAGGGCCTCGCGGAGTTTCCCGGTGGGGATGTCTTTGATCCGGGCCCGGGTATGCAGGTCGTCGGTAAGAATGGGAATCTGATGCGCCAGAAGAGCCCGGGCCGGATACCCCATGGATTTGAGCGTAATGGCCAGGAGGGCCGAGGTCACCTGCTCCCCGGTGGACACCAGCATGTCCAGCTCCCGGGGAGAGGGATCCGGGGTGAGCTCATAGGCCAGAGAGAGGAGGCGATCGGTCTCTCCGGCCATGGCCGAAACCACCACCACCAGATCATGCCCCTGATCCCGGTACCGGGCCACCCTTCGGGCCACCCGCCGAATCCGTTCCAGATCCCCTACCGAGGTTCCTCCAAATTTCTGAACAATGAGCATCCGCTATTCCTCCCGGGCCTTTTTTCCGCTCCACACCGGATCTTCTCCGAAGTGAAGAAACCACCATTCCTCGGCATCCGCCCCCTGATCGTTAGGGGCCAGCTCGATACGATAATGTTCACAGTAATCCATGAGAAGCCGGTAGGCCTCGTTCAGGGCCTTCATCTTTTCCGCATCCCCGGCCCGATCCGGATGATAACGGGCCGCCAGTTTACGATATCGTTCCCGGATCTCCGCCCGGCTGGTCTGCCGGGGCAGTCCGAGCAGGCGTCGTGCCTCTTCCAGCTGGCGCCACTTGTGAGGAAACATAGTGGATTTAGAATAATCTCAAATGAAAAAGATTCAATCACCCACCTTTTCCGTACTGACCCTGGGGTGCAAGGTAAACCAGGTGGAGGGGGCCTATCTTCGGGAGACCCTGGAGGCCCTCGGCGGCAGAGAAGTGGCCCTGGAGGCCCGTCCTCGCCTGGTGGTAGTAAATACCTGTGCGGTAACCTCCAGGGCGGCCTACGAAGGTCGCAAGCTTCTGAGGAAGGCCCTTTCCGCCGGGGCCGAACTGGTAATCGTCACCGGTTGTTATGCCCAGATAGCCCCGGAGGAGATCCTCCGGGCCGGGCAGAAGAGGCCTCTGGTGCTGGGGCAGGCGGAAAAGTTTAGGCTCGGCGAAATTCTTGACTCCCACCCGCTGGAAACCCTGCGCGGGGAGATCCTGGTAAGTCCGTTGGAAAACCTAAGGAAGGCCCATCCCACCCCGCTTTCCCGTTTTCCCGGGCACACCCGGGCCTTTTTACGCATCCAGGATGGGTGTGATCAGCGCTGCACTTACTGTATCGTGCCCCTGGCCCGGGGGCCCTCCCGAAGCCTTCCCGAAGAGGAGGTCCTTGCTCAGGCCCGGTGTTTCGTGGAAGCCGGCTATCACGAACTGGTGCTCACGGGAATTCATCTGGGTTTCTGGGGGAGGGATCTTTCTCCGCCCCGTACGCTGGTGGATCTCCTGCGTCAACTGGAAAGGCTGGGACCTGTGCGTCTGCGCCTCTCCTCGCTGGAGGTCACCGAAATCACCCCGGATCTTCTGGCCTGGGCGGAACGCTCGCCGGCTTTTGCTCCCCATTTCCATATTCCCCTGCAGAGCGGCGACAACCAGATACTTCGGGCCATGGGGAGGCCCTATACCGCGGAATTTTATCTCTCGGTGCTTCAGGAGATACGAGAGCGCTTTCCGCACGCCGCCATAGGAGCAGACGTGATAGTTGGTTTTCCCGGTGAAACCGAGGAGGCCTTCCGTCGCACCTACGAATTGATCGCTCAAAGTCCCCTTACCTATCTCCACGTGTTTCCCTTTTCGCCGCGTCCGGGGACCCCGGCCTCTCGCCTTCCCCGTCCTCCGGCCGAGGTGGTATCGCGACGGGCTCGCGCCCTGCGGGAGCTCGCCCAGGCCAAAAAACGATCCTTCTATCAATCTCAGGTGGGACGGGTCCTCCAGGTCCTGGTGGAGGAGAAGGAACCCCGCCAGGGTCTTCTGCGTGGTTTGTCCGAAAATTACCTTCCGGTCTATTTCCAGGGGAACGGCTCTCTTAAGGGGCAGGTGGTTAAGGTTCGCATCCTCGAGGTTAACGGGGATCGGGTCTTGGGGGAAAGGATATAAATCCCAGATAGAGATAGTGCAGCCCGGAAACAACGGTTAAGGTGGCGGTAAGATAGAAGAGGGGGGCCAAGAGGGCCGGCCGGAGGGAGGCCATCACCGCAGCGGCGGTAACGATCTGGACCATGGTGTTCAGCTTACTGAGGCGGGAGGGCCTGATTTCAGGCGTGACAAAGAAGAGATGTAAGATCAGAAATCCGCTAATGATGAATACATCCCGGCTTATCACCAGTACCGCCAGATAGACCGGTAAATACCCCTTCCAGGCACAGAGGAGATAAATGGTATCCAGGAGGAATTTATCCGCCAGGGGATCCAGCACCGCCCCGAGAAGGGACTTTTGACGGAGTTTTCGGGCCAGAATTCCGTCCAGGGCATCCGAGACCCCGGCTATCACGAAGAGGACCAGGGCCTCGGTCTTCCGGGCCGAAAGAAGGGCGATCATAATAACCGGGACCAGAAGAAGCCTTATCAGGGTTACCAGATTGGCCCAAGTAAACATTCTCCTAACTTTACTTTTGAAAGGCGGAGATTAAAATAGAGGAATAAAGTCGCCGGTGTAGCTCAGCTGGTAGAGCAGTGGATTCGTAATCCACAGGTCGGGGGTTCGAGTCCCCCCGCCGGCTCTTAATATTCAAGGGTTTCAGCCGATTCACCTTATTGAGAATGAGTTGCGAGAGAAAACCCAGGGAAAGTTTAGCGTAACTTCTGGACTTTTTGTTTCTTTCTCGACGTATTTTTGGTGGCACGATGTGTTAAATCTCTGTTAAATCCGGGGGGCCGTTCCCGGTTGTCGTAGCGGACAATCTCTGTTCCACGGTGGATTAACTTCACGGCGAATCGGCGGACTTTACCTCTGTAGGTTTCAAACCATACGTGAATGGCGGTATCGTGGTTAAGGCGGATAAAAATAGTTCCGCTCACTCATCTTTCTCTTTCACTTTCGGGAACGGGATTACTTTAGCACCCTCGAACACGGA
>WGAR01000159.1 GCA_015494725.1 Thermodesulfobacteriaceae bacterium
GCCCGGGCCATTCGGCACTTCCTGCGGCAGGACCCGGATGTGATCCTGGTGGGGGAGGTGCGCGACGAGGAGACCGCGGAGATGGCGGTTCGAAGCGCCCTTACCGGGCATCTCTTCCTCTCCACCCTTCACACCAACGACGCCCTGTCCACCCTTTTCCGGCTTCGGGATCTGGGTATCGGGCCGGATCTTCTGGCCTCCTCCCTTCTGGGGGTTCTGGCGCAGCGCCTGGTGCGACGTATCTGTCCTCAATGTCGGGAGGAATATCGTCCTCCGGAGGAACTTCTCCGTTACTATGACCTTCCCCCGGACGGGACCTATCTTCGGGGCCGTGGTTGCGAATACTGCGGAGGAAAGGGATACGTAGGGCGCACGGTGGTGGCCGAGATCCTCCGCATAGACGAAGATCTGCGGGCCCTCATCGCCGAAGGGGCCCCGCAGGCCAGGATGGCCCGGGCGGCCCGGGAGGGAGGAATGCGCACCCTTCGGGAGGCGGCCCGGGAAAAGGTCCTCCAGGGAATTACCACGGTGGAAGAAGTGCGAAGGGTGATCGGCTGATGCCTGTGTATCGTTTCCAGGCCCTGACCCCGGACGGGCGCATAATCAAGGATCAGATGGAATTTCCCGATCTGCGTTCGTTTTATACCTATCTCCGGCGCGAGGGATTGATCCTGGTCCGATATTCCGCGCGACCCGCTCTTCCCTGGGATCGTTTCACCCTGGGGAAGGTCTCCCGGCCGGAACTGGCCGAATTCTGCCATAATCTGGCCCTGCTGGTGCGGGGAGGCATACCCCTCCCCCAGGCGCTAAAGGACCTGCGGGAGACCACGGTCAACCCCCGCCTGAAAAAGGCCCTGGGGGTTCTGCTTACCGAACTTCAGGCCGGAAACCCCCTCTCCCGGGGCATGGAAAAGGAAAAGGATCTTTTCCCCGGGATCGTGCGTTCCCTTACCGCCCTGGGAGAGGAGACCGGGCGGCTGGATCACACCCTGGAGGAAGCCTCCCGTCACCTCCGTCGGCTGCACGAGATCATCACCCAGACCAAGCGGGCCATGCTTTACCCCCTTTTTGTCCTGGTGGCCATGAGCGGGGCCCTCCTCTTCTGGTTGCTCTTCGTTCTCCCCAAAATCCTGAACCTGTTTTCCCAGATGCGGGTGACCCTCCCGGCTCCCACCCGCTTTCTTCTCTTCGTAACCACCTTCCTCCGGGCCCACTTTCTGGAGGGGATGCTTTTTCTCTTTGTGAGCCTGCTTTTTCTATGGGTGGGATACCGTAGGTTTCCTGCATTTAAATTGAGAATGGAAAAAGTCCTGTTGCGTCTTCCGATTGTTTCTCGCATTAAACGTAGTTCTCTTTTAGCTTTCTTCTTTGAGTACATGGCTTTACTTCTGGGAGCAGGAATTGATATTTTACGCAGCTTTGATATTATGTATTCCAATATTCAGAGCGAACTGGGTAAAAAAATCATTAAAGAATTGAAAGAAGGGGTATTGAGAGGCGAGAGTTTGAGCAGTACAGCTGCGGGATTGCCCCTGTTTTCTCCCCTGGATTTACGTATGATTTCCGTAGGGGAAGAGACCGGAACCCTGGTGGATCAACTGAGAGAACTGGCTCGCTACTATTACGAAATCATTCAGGGGTTGGTTGACACCCTGAGTCGAATCCTGGAACCCGTTCTTATCGTAATCGTGGGGGTAATCTTTTTACTTATAGTGATAGCCTTGATAGGGCCTATATATGAACTTATCACCCAGATCCACTAAGATTCCGGATTATCTGGATTTTTTCGGGTTAAGGGACCATCCTTTTCGTATC
This sequence comes from Thermodesulfobacteriaceae bacterium, assembly GCA_015494725.1. Taxonomy (GTDB): domain Bacteria; phylum Desulfobacterota; class Thermodesulfobacteria; order Thermodesulfobacteriales; family Thermodesulfobacteriaceae; genus Thermosulfurimonas_A. The sequence continues at coordinate 1,816 of WGAR01000159.1, forward strand.
ACGCCGGATACGGATTATTTTTACCCTTCCCCGGCCCATCAGGCTGCCCTGGAGGCCCTGCGGTACGGGATTCTGCGCCGGGAGGGGTTTCTGGTGCTCACCGGAGAACCCGGGGTGGGAAAGACCCTGCTGATACGGATGCTCTTTGAGGGCCTGCCTCCGGAGGTGCAGACCGCCATGATCCTTACCCCCACCCTGGGGCCGGAGGAACTTCTCGAGGTCATCCTGGAGGATCTGGGGCTTTCCGGGGCCGGTTCCCGGGAGAGATTGATCCGTCGATTCCGGGATCGGCTCTTCGAACTGGCGGAAAAGGGACATACTCTGCTCCTGGTCATCGATGAGGCCCAGAATCTCCCCCCGGAGAGTCTCGAGGAATTGCGGCTCCTTTCCAACTTTGAGACCGAGAAGGGCAAACTCCTCCAGATTCTCCTTTCCGGGCAGCCGGCCCTGGAGGAACGCCTGCGTTCCCCCGAGCTTTCGCAGCTGGCTCAACGGGTCACCGTCTGGGAGAGGCTTCGCCCCCTGACCCGGGAGGAGATAGGCGATTACGTGCGTTTTCGTCTGGCCCGGGCCGGAGGGGCCGGGGTGATGCTGGCCCGGGGAACGGAAAGGGAACTGGAACGCCTGAGCGGAGGCATCCCCCGGGTGATCAATAAGATTATGGATCGGGCTTTACTGGTGGCCTTTGCCCGGGGAAGCCATCGTCTCCATCCGGCTCTGATTCGGGAGGCGGCCTCCGTGGCCGCCCTGCCCTCGGTCCCGGGTTATCGAAGAAGGGTCTGGCTCTGGGGAGTGGTAGTCGTGGGAATGCTTCTGATGGGGGTCCTGGTCTATGTCTTCCTTCTGGGTGGTTAAGTACGAAGGGGAGCAACTCCTCGGGGTTCGGGTCTCGGGTCGGAAAGGCCGCTGGAGCTTTTCCCGGGTGGAACCCCTTTCCTGGTCCGCCCTGGCCCATCGGTCGGTGATTCTGCTCTCCACCTCCCCCCAGGCCTATTTTTTCCGGGAGACCCTGACCCGGGGGCCTGCGGAGGTGCTTTCCCTGCAAGCCGAGGAGAAGGTCCGGGGAGCCGGGTTCTTTACCGGGCCCTTCGAGTTTTCCCTGCATCGCATCTCCGAAGGCCCGGGGCAGGTGGAGGTGGGGATCCTGGCCCTGGAGCGTCAGGAGGTGGAAAGATGGCTGGGGCAGCTGGGGCAGGGGCTGGTCCGCCCCAGGGCCCTTTATCACCAGTGTCTGGCCCTGGCCTATCTGGTGGCCGGTCTGCGAACGGAACCGGTGCTGGTGGCCCATTTCAGTGACCAGGGTCTCTGGCTGGCGGTGGTGGAAGGCCAGCACCCGGTATATATGCGTTTCCAGGCCGTGGACGAGTTTCTGGGGGTGGAGGGATTTCCCGTGGAGGAAAACGTCCTGGCGGTGCTGGACTATTATCAGCGATTCTTCCGTCGAACCCTGCGGCACATCTTTCCCTGCGGCCCTCATCGGGAACGTTTGCACCAGCTGGGAGCGCTTGAGGAATGGAGTCCGGAATTCCCGGCCTGGCACCTTTCCGAAGAGGATCTTCTGACCTATCCCGAATTTTTCGGAGCGGTGCGGGTTCCCGTCTCCTATAGCCTGCTTCCCGAGACCCATCGGTCCTTCCTGCGGGCCTTTGAATGGGCCCGTTACGCCGGAGGGGTCCTCTTCGTACTCACCCTGATCAATTACGGGCTGGTGGCCTACTGGCACCGCCAGAACCGCACCCTGGACCAGGAACTCCTGCGCACCTCCCGGATTCTGGAATTCGGTCTGCGGGAACTGCAAAGGGATTATCCCCCGGAAGAGGTAAAGAAGCTACAAAACTATCTACAATGGAAGCAAAAATTCGAAAAACAGCCCCGGATGGACGAATTCCTGTGGTGGCTGGCCTCCATGGTCCCGGACCAGACCCGGGTTTCCCGTCTGGAGATGCGGCGGGATAAAAACGGGAGCTATCGGATGAGGATGGTCTTCATTTCCCGGGGGCCGCTGGCGCGGGTGCACGCCGATTTCCTGCGTTTTCTTGACGCCGTGCGCCGCAGGGCCTCCGTGGAAGACAGCCGTTTCCAGTACGACGATTTCCGAAAGGAAGCCCGCTTCGAAATCGTTCTGAGGGGGATACGATGAACCTCCTGCGGGTTTACCGGCGAGAATGGCTGGGATGGCTGGCCCTGCTGGCCCTCTTTACCCTGAGTTTCTACCTGGCCCTCAGGGAATACCGACACTACACCGGGGCCCGTCGCCAACTCCACCTAACCCGACAGAGGGTGAGGGAGGTTCGCAGGGCCTTTTTCCGAATGCGAAGTTACGCCGGTTATTCCTTCTGGCGTCATCTGGGGCAGCCGCAGCAGGTGGAGATCCTGGAAAAAGTGGAGCTTCATCCCCTGCTTCAGGCGGTGAACAAGCTTTCCGATCTCTATACCCGGGGAGGATTCTTTTTCCTCCGGGAATTCCGGCTGGATACCTGCCTGGAAACCTCCCCGGGCCGAAGACGCAGGTGTCGTCCCTATCTCCTGGTCCGGGGTACCAAGGTGGTGTTCTGAAGATGGGGGCCGGAAAATACCAGGGATATCTGATCTGGTGGGGGCCTTTGGCCGCGACCCTGATCCTCTGTGTCCTGCTCTGGATCGGGGGTCGCTCCCGCCGGCCCCATGCCCCTGTCCCCGTCCTTCCCTCCATCTATCGCGAGATTCCCGAGATTTCTCCGGAGAGGATCAGATACGTTCCCGCCGGTCCCCCGCAAACCGGAGCCTTCGGAAAGACCTCCGCGGGTCCCGCGTCTTCGAGGCCGGTTTCTAAAAAAGCTTATGAACTCAAGGCCGTGTTGCGGATAGGGTCCCGGCGGCTCTGCAAATTCGGCCCCCGGACCCTTACCGAGGGAGACCATCTGGGCCCGTTCAGAATTTTGAGAATCGGAGAAAATTATGTGGAGTTACAGGGTAAAGGAAAGATTTACAAAGTATTGGTGGGCGAAAGCGTGGTTTTTTAGCCTGAGCATACTGCTTCTTTTCGGCTGTACGGCCCGCCAGGCCCGGGAGGGGGTTTCTCCGCCTCCCCCGGCAGCGCGGGTTGCCGCTCCCTCGCCTCCTGCGGTTTCCCCCTCTCCGGCTGAACCCCCGGAGATCCTCCGGGCCGGCCCTATCTTCAAGGAGGTATCTCCCCTTCGCACCCGGCGTCTGAGTCTTTCCCTGCACCAGGAGGACGCCTTTACCGTTTTCCATCTCCTGGCCCGGGAGGCCGGGCTCAATCTGGTGATAACCCGCGAGGTTCAGGAGATGCTCCCTCCCCAGGCCCGGCTGATCACCGCGGAGTTCCATGATTATACCCTGGAAGATCTTCTGCGATCCCTGTGCCGGATGCTGGACCTGCACTACGAGATCAGGGGAGGGGTTATCTATATCCAGGCCTTTGAGGAACGTCTTTTCGATCTTTCCTTCCTTCAGACCCTCCGGGGGGCCCGTTTCGGTCTGGGCGGGGATGTCCTGGGGGGTCTGGCCGGTACCGGGGGGGCCGGTACCTCCTCCACCACCTCCGGCGGAGCCGGGAAAGCGGAGTTCGTCTCCCCCCTCAAGGGGCAGTACGAGATCAGCGGAGAGGTGAACCGGAAGAGCACGGATATGTACCGTCAGATCGAGACCTCGGTGCGGGCCCTGCTTTCCAGAGACGGCACCTTTACCTTCAACCGTCTTACCGGAAATCTCTTTGTTCGGGATCATCCCTCCAACGTGCGCCGGGTGGCGGAACTGGTGGAACGTCTCAAGAAACGCTACGGGCGTCAGGTCCTGATCGAGGCCAAGATCGTGGAGGTGGATCTCTCCCGGGGCCATGATCTGGGTATCGACTGGCTTACCCTGCGCGATACCCGTCTGCCCACGGTCTCTACCGCCACCCTGGATCTGCGCACCGGAATGCCCACGCTTACCTTCTCCTATCAGCACCGACCCTCCTTTGAGGGGGTGCTCAAGCTGCTCGAAAACTACGGCCGGGTGCATATTCTCTCCAATCCCCGCATAAGGGTCCTGAACGGACAGCCGGCCCTCATCAGTGTGGGACGTTCCGTGGGATACGTGCGGGAGATCAACCGGGAGGTGATCTCCTCGGAAAACATCTCCCAGACTCAGACCACCGTGGATACCAGCGCCATCTTCGACGGCTTGCTCCTGGGGGTAACCCCGCGGGTTACCGATTCCGGGCAGATTATTCTGCATATCGTGCCCATCAAGAGCGATCTGGTGGAACTCCGCAGGGAGGAGTTCGGCACCAATACCGTGGTGACCCTCCCCCAGGTGAACCTCCGGGAGATGAGCACCGTGATCCGGGTTACTCCGCACGATCTGGTCATCATAGGAGGGCTCATCCTGGATAAGAAGGATCACGAAACGCGCCGGGTGTGGGGGCTGGGGCGGCTTCCCGGCCTGGGGGCCCTCTTTACCCATTCCCGCCGCTCCCGGGAGAAGGTGGAGCTGGTGATTCTGCTCCGGGTTTCCCTGGTATGAGCAAACTCTACGAAATCCTGCGGCAGATCGAGAATCGGGGAAGGGAAGGCCCCCGCTTTCCCTCTTCCGGGGTGAAGCCCGGGGGAGGAGGGAGATGGATCCGGGTCGGGCTGCTCCTGCTGGGGCTTTTTTCCGCTCTGGGAAGCTTCTGGGCCTTTCGACTCTGGTACGCTTCGACTCCCTCCTTCGGTCCGGTAAGACCTCCGATCCACAGATCTTTTAAGGTTGCGGGTGGTTCGTCCCCGGAGCATCCCCGGAAAAAGAAGCCTCCCTCGTCCCCGCGAAAGACGGCCTCCCTTCCGGAAAAACGGGTGGTCCTTCCGGTAAAAAAATCCCCTCCTTCCTCGGCAAAGACGCAGTCGCCTCCCGGCGGGGCCTCCCCCGGGCCCTCCCCGGTGAGGAAATCCGGGGAAAGGGTGCCTCTTTCCCCGGCGGAGGTCCTGCGGGGGTATCTGGTGCGGGCGGAGATTTTGCGTAAGCAAGGTCGCTGTGCCGAGGCCCTGGATTATTATCGCCGTTACCTGGCCCGTTTCCAGGACCCGGGGGTTCTCAACAACTACGGGGCCTGCCTGTGGCTTCTGGGGCGTCTTTCCGAGGCCCGGAAGGCCTTTCGGGAATCCCTGCGCCTCAGGGAGGATCCGCAGGTCCGGTTGAATCTGGTACTTTTATCCCTCAAGATGGGAGATAAACGGGAGGCCTGTGCGGCTTTTCGTCCCCTCAGGGGGAAGGGAGAGGTCCAGAGCCCGGGGCTTGAGGCCTACCTGCGGAGGGTGTGCGGAAGGAAGGAATGAGGATAGTTATAGTAGGGGCGGGAAGCTGGGGTACGGCCCTGGGAAAGATCTGGGCCGAGGCCGGACACCGGGTGATCCTCCTGGCCCGGCGCCGGGAGGTGGTGGAGAGCATCAACACCCATCGGGAAAACCCAGGGTATCTTCCCGGAATAAAGCTTCCCTCGGGTCTGGAGGCCACCCTCCGGCAGGAGGTGCTCCGCGAGGCGGAGCTTCTGGTATGGGCGGTGCCCTGTCAGGGGTTACGCGAGGCAGCCCGCAGGGCCACCGGGGTCCTCACCGTTCCGCCTCCTATGCTCTCGGTGATAAAGGGCCTGGAGGTGGAGACCTTCTGCACCCCTGTGGAGATACTGGAGCAGGTCTTCGGGAAGGGAGAATACATGGTCCTTTCCGGGCCCAGTTTCGCCCTGGAGGTAGCCCGGGGATTGCCCACGGCGGTGGTCCTGGCCGGGAAGACCCCCCGGCTTTCCTTCTGGCAGGAACGACTCTCCCGGCCGGTCTTCCGCATCTATCGCAGCGAGGATGTGCGCGGAGTGGAACTCTGCGGGGCCCTCAAGAATGTGATAGCCATCGCCTCGGGAATAAGCGACGGTCTGGAGCTGGGGCTGAACGCCCGGGCCGCCCTCATTACCCGCGGACTGGCCGAAATGATACGCCTGGGGCTGAAACTGGGGGCCCGGCCTCTCACCTTTTCCGGTCTGGCCGGACTGGGGGATCTGGTCCTGACCTGCACCGGCCCCCTCTCCCGTAATTACCGGGTAGGGAGGCGTCTGGCCGCAGGCGAACCCCTGGATCAGATCCTCCGGAATCTGGGCCAGGTGGCCGAAGGGGTGGAAACCGTCAAGGCGGTGCGCAGGCTGGCCCACGACCTCCGTCTGGAAATGCCCATCACCGAGGCGGTGTTCAGAGTACTCTACGCCGGGGTGCCGCCGGCTCGGGCTTTGCAGGAGCTTCTGGCGCGCCCTCTGAAGGAGGAATTTGCTCCCCTCCCGCTTTGACCCTCCCTTCCAGGAAGGCCCCTTCCTCCACCGCGAGTTTCTGGGTATAGACCTCTCCCTGCACCCGGGCGGTCTTTTTGAGATGGAGGACCCGGGCCGTGATCCTCCCCTCGATCCGGCCGAAACATATGATCTCCGAGGCCTCCACTCCGCCCCGGATGGTCCCGCTTTCGCCGATGATCAGGCGGTCTCCCTTCAGTTCCCCCTCAAACTCTCCCTCGAATTTGGCCTGGCCGGAAAAGACCAGATGTCCTTCCAGTTTGAGCCCCGGACCTATATAGGCGTTCATCTCTTCGGCCGGTGGAGTCTTTTTCCAGCGCATCAACGACCGGCCAGCCTTACCCGGATGAAACGGTAGGGATTGAGATACCGGCCGTAACGGCGCACCTCGTAGTGGAGATGAGGGCCGGTGCTGCGCCCGGTGTTCCCCAGGTATCCTATGACCTGGCCTCGTTTTACCCTCTGCCCGGCCCGGACGACGATCTTTTTCAGGTGTCCGTAGAGGGTGCTGTATCCATATCCGTGGCGGATCACCACCACCCTGCCGTAACCTCCGTGCCAGCCGGCATAGATCACCTTTCCATCGGCGGTGCTCCTTATAGGGGTCCCGGAATAGCCCACCAGATCCACCCCGGTGTGAAAAGCCGGTTTCCCGGTGAAAGGGTCGCGCCTTCGACCAAAGCCCGAGGAAAGGTAGCACCCCCGGCAGGGAGAACCTATGGGTACCCGGGAAAGGACCCGCAGATAGGCATCTACTGTGGAAAGAAGATCCTGATACTCGGCAGGGGAAAGGGAGACCCCTTTGAGAGGTAGATAGGGCCCGCCCTCGGCCGGAGAGGGAGCCCGATAGGGCCCGCCCCGGTAGGTCTTCTTGCGACGGGGGACGTAGCGTTTGAGCCCCAGGTTGGAGACCAGCTCTTCGATCACCCGGGAACGGGCACGAAGTTCCCCCACCGCGCCGGCCAGCAATTCCTGTTTCTCCTTTTCCAGAAGGGCCACCCGACGGCGAAGGCTCTGGTTCTCGCGCTGGAGATCCCGGAGATTCTGCTGTAACCGGACCAGGTGGCGGCGGGTCTTGACCAGCTGGCCGAAGGAGAACAGACCCCCGAGACTCAACACCAGGAGCAGAAGGAGAACCACCACCCCCAGTTTCAGGAAAGGCTTCGAGAGGCAAAACCTCCGGGTGGGCTGATCCTCGGAGACCACGATAAAATAAAGATTCCGCTTGTCCATGGCGCTATACTATTAAAAGTTTTTCTCCGGGGCAAGGCCGAATTCGGCCTCGCTGAAGACCTCGGCGGTGAAGAGATAGATTTCGGTATCCGGGTCCTCCCAGCAACGGGGAGGAAGCCCGGCCTTAAGGCATACGTGATCCAGGAAGGTCTCCCGATCCCACCCGTACTCCACGGGGACCTGCGGAAGCAGAACCCCCCGAAAGGGCCCCTTGACTATATATACCCCGTGTCGCCCCACTTCTACCTCTTCCGGGCGCCCCCGCTGTAAGGGGGAGAGGACGGAGATTTCCAGTTCCACTTCGGGCAGTTCCTCCCGGGCCAGGGGAGGGAAGCGGGGGTCGTTGAAGGCCGCGGACAGGGCCATCTCCTGCACCACCCGGTAGAGGGGTTTTTCGGACTGAAAGGTCCCGATACAGCCCCGCAGTTCGCCGTGTTTGTGCAGGGTGACAAAGGCCCCGCAGGGCTGATGCAGGCCCGGAAGCGGAGGCGGCACTTCCTGGGGCAACCTCTCGGAGAAGGCCGCCTCCAGGGTCCTTCGGGCCAGCCGCAGGAGATAGAGCTTTTCTTCCGGGCTAAGAGGCATTTTTTAACAGCTTAAGTAACTGTTCCCGGGAGAGTACCCCCGAGTGGGTCAGCCCGGAAGGAAATACATAGGTGGGGGTCCCCCGGATCCCCAGGCTCTTCACAAAACGGGCCCCTTCCTCCACCTTGTCCTTCCCCTCGCGACATTCCTTGGTGCCCTGATAACCCGCCACCAGGTCCTCAAACCCCTTTTTCTCACAGATGAGGGCAATGGCCTTCTGCTTGGCCCGGGGATGGAGCTGTTCCAGAGGGAAGAAGACCACGTTGACCCGGACTTTATTCTCCTGAATCAATTGCCAGAGGATTCTTTCCGCCTTCTTGCAGAAGGGGCAATCCGGATCGATGATGAAAAAGACCTCCGGACCCTTGCCCGCGGAAAAGGCCACATATTGGCGTAATTTCTGGACCTGCTGGGGCGTGAGCTTGACCCGGTTCAGTTCGGAGATCCTCTCTCCGGTGAGATCGCGCCTCTTGGCGATCTCTATGATGCGTCCGGCCACCAGGTAACGGCCCGATTCGTCAATATAGGTGACCCCTTTGCGGGTTCCCTGCTGAAGGGTAACCTCGCAGAGCCCCTTTACCGCGGAGGGACGTACCGAGAGGATCTTCAGGTTGCCCGGGGTAAGATTGCGCAGGAGTTGCTGAACTTTCTGAGGGGTGGGACAGGCCCCGGCCGCCCCCGTTAGCCACAGAAAAAGACCCACTATCCATATATAACCCTTAAAGCGCATAGCCGACCTCCTTTTTAGGCCAAGATACCATCGGCCCGGAGGGGTGTAAAGGGTAGTTATCCCGAAAAATTGCGTTAAAGTAGGGCCAAATTTGGGCAGGAGGCAGGATAGATGTTTCGTAAATGGCATCTTTTTACTCCCGGGCCGGTTCCGGTGGCCCCCCAGGTCCTGCTGGCCGGAGCCGTTCCCACCCCGCATCATCGCTTGCCGGAGTTTTCGGCCCTGCTCTCGGAGATCCGCAGGGATTTACAGTACCTTTTCCAGACCCAACGTCCGGTCTTCTTCTTCGCCTCCTCCGGCACCGGGGCCATGGAGGCCGCGGTGGCCAATCTCTTTTCCCCCGGGGAAAAAGTGCTCGTCATTCGCGGGGGAAAGTTCGGCGAACGCTGGGGAGAGATCGCCGAGGGTTACGGCCTCTCTCCGGTGTATCTGGATGTGGAATGGGGTAAGGCCGTGCAGGCGGAGGAGGTGAAGTCCCGGCTGGACCGGGACCCGGAGATCCGGGCGGTTCTGGTTCAGGCCCACGAAACCTCCACCGGGGTGAAACACCCGGTGGAGGAACTGGCCGCCCTCTGCCGGGATAAAAATGTCCTCCTGGTGGTGGACGCCATCTCCGCCCTGGGGGTCTATCCCCTTCCCATGGATGAGTGGGGGATCGATGTGATGGTGGCCGGGTCGCAGAAAAGCCTGGCCCTTCCTCCGGGGCTTTCCTTCCTGGCCGTCTCCGAAAGGGCCTGGAGTCGGGTGGAAAAGGCCTCCGCCCCGCGCTATTACTTCGATTTGCGGCGGGAATGGAAGGCCTATCAGAAGGAGACCACGGCCTATACCCCGGCGGTTTCCCTGCTCCTTTCGCTTCACGCGGCCCTGCGTCTGGTGCGCGAAACCGGGCTGGAGAAACTCTTCGCCCACTATGCCCTGGTCTCCGAAGCCACCCGCCGGGCGGTGAGGGCCATGGGGCTGGAGGTCTTCCCGGAGGTGCCCTGCGAGGCCCTTACGGTGATCCGTCTTCCGGAGGAGGTGGATGGAGGCAAACTGACCCGGCTTCTGCGCGAGCGTTACGGGGTGGTGGTGGCCGGAGGACAGGGGAAACTCAAGGGACGGGTGGTCCGGATCACCCACATGGGGCACCAGAGTCCCCTGGAGGTGGTCCTGGCCCTTGCGGCCCTGGGACTCGGACTTTCGGAAATGGGCTTCCCGGTTAAAATGGAAGAAGGACTGGCGCAGGCCCTTGCTTTCATCGGCGAGAGGGGAAAGGAGGTTTACGCATGAAGGTGCTGGTTACCGATCCTTTGCTCCCGGAAGGGATAGAGATCCTCAGGTCCGGCGGCCTGGAGGTGGAGGAACGGCTCGGTCTCTCCCCGGAGGAACTCCGGGAGGCCATCGCCGAGGCGGACGGGATCATTATCCGCAGCGGGACCAGGCTTACCGCAGAGATTATCGAGGCGGCCCGGCGGCTCAAGGTCATCGCCCGGGCCGGGACCGGGCTGGACAATGTGGACATCGAGGCCGCCAGCCGGCGGGGTATCGTGGTCATGAACTGTCCCGGGGGGAATACCAATTCCGCGGCGGAGCATACCCTGGCCCTGATGCTGGCCCTGGCCCGAAACATCCCTCAGGCCATGGCCTCGGTGAAGGCCGGGCGCTGGGAACGTAAGAAGTTCATGGGCCGCGAACTCATGGGCAAAACCCTGGGAATCATCGGTCTGGGGCGGATCGGTTCGGTGGTGGCCGAGCGGGCCCAGGGGCTCAAGATGCGGGTGGTGGCCTATGACCCCTTCGTAACCCCGGAAAAGGCCTCGGAAATGGGGGTGGAATTGCTTTCTCTGGACGAACTCTACGCCCGGGCGGATATCATTACCATCCATGTCCCCCTGACCAAGGAGACCTATCACCTCATCAACGCCGAGAGCTTCGCCAAGATGAAGGACGGGGTGCTGCTCATCAACTGCGCCCGGGGAGGTATCGTGGATGAAATGGCCCTCTATGAGGCCATGAAGAAGGGGAAGGTGGCCGGAGCGGCCCTGGACGTGTTCGAGACCGAACCCCCGGATCCCAAGCATCCGCTCTTTGAGATGGAAAACTTCGTCTGCACCCCTCACCTGGGGGCCTCCACCCTGGAGGCCCAGAAGAACGTGGCCGTGGCCGTGGCCACCCAGGTGGTGGATTTCCTGGTCCACGGAGTGGTGCGCAATGCGGTGAACATGCCCTCGGTCTCCGCGGAGGCCCTGCGCGTGCTCAGGCCCTATCTCACCCTGGCGGAAAAGCTGGGCAGTCTTCAGGCTCAGCTGGCCGAGGGGCCGATCACCGAGGTCCAGATCGAGTATCAGGGAGAGGTTTCCCGTCTGGATACCAGTCCTCTCACCCTCTCCCTGGTAAAGGGACTTCTGTCCCGGGCCCTGCGGGAGGACGTAAACTACGTGAACGCCCTGTATCGGGCCAAAGAGAGGGGGATCAAGATCACCGAGAGCCGCACCGAGACCGCCGAGGATTTCCTCAATCTCATCGGGGTGAGGGTGAGGTTCAAGGGCGGCGAGAACTATGTGGCCGGAACCCTCTTCGGAAAAAGGGAGCCCCGCATTGTGCGTATCAACGATTTCCGTCTGGATGCCCTGCCCGAAGGGCCCATGCTTTATATCCACAACGAGGATCGTCCCGGGGTGATCGGTCTCATCGGGGTTACCCTGGGGGAGGCTGATCTTAACATTGCCCGGATGTATGTGGGCCAGGAGCCGGAAAAACGGCGCAATGTGATCCTCCTTTCGCTGGATCGGTTGCCGGAGGAGAAGGTCCTTTCGGCCCTGCGCAATCTACCCCATGTATTTTCGGTAAAACCCCTGGAGCTTTAAGGTTTATGCGGATAAACCTGCGCGATCTAACCCTGGAGGAACTGGAAGAGTTCATGACCGGCCTCGGTGAGCCGGCTTACCGGGGCCGGCAGATCTTCCGCTGGCTGACCCGGCCGGAGGTGGAGGACTTCTCGGTAATGACCGATCTTCCCAAGAGCCTGCGAGCTAGACTTTCCGGGATAGCCACCGTGGCCCTGCCCCAGCTCGTGGAACGGAAACTCTCCACCGACGGAACGGCCAAGCTGGGGCTCCGGCTCTCCGACGGCGAGGTGGTGGAATGTGTGCTCATCCCGGAAAGAGACCATTTTACCCTCTGTGTTTCCACCCAGGTCGGCTGTGCCATGGGCTGTCGTTTCTGTCTTACCGGGCGCATGGGATTCCGGCGCAACCTCTCCACCGGAGAGATCGTCTCCCAGGTGCTCCTGGCCCGGCGCTTCATGGAGGAGTCCGGGATCGCCGATCGTCCCCTGCGCAACCTGGTCTTTATGGGCATGGGCGAGCCGCTGGCCAACTATCGACACCTGGTCAAGGCCCTGAAGATCCTCACCCATCCGCAGGGGTTCCATTTCGCCCGCAAACGCACCACCGTTTCCACCGTGGGTCTGGTTCCTCAGATACGGGCCCTGGCCGAGGAGTTTCCGGTGGCCCTGGCCATTTCCCTCCATGCCCCGGACAACGACCTGCGGTCCCGGCTTATCCCCGCCACCCGGCGTTATCCCCTGGAGGAGATCCTGGCCGCCTGTCGCGACTATCCCCTGCGCCGGGGAGCCCGCATCACCGTGGAATATGTCCTTCTTTCCGGGGTAAACGATCATCCCTGGCAGGCCCGGCGCCTGGTGGAGATCCTGCGGGGTATTCCGGTCAAGGTCAACCTCATTCCCTTTAATCCCCATCCGGAACTTCCCTTCAAGCGCCCCTCCGAGAGCCGGGTGCGGCGCTTTCAGGAGATCATCCTTTCCGAGGGAGTGGTGGCCACCGTGCGTAAGAGCAAGGGTCTGGATATAGGAGCGGCCTGCGGACAGCTCCGGGCCGAACTCTCCCTTTCCTGAATTCGGGTTTAAAATAGAAACCCTAAATGAAGGCTCCTTTAGGTCGGAGGATTCTGCGGTATGGAGTGGCCTTCCTTTTCTGGGTGCTCCTGGCCCTGGGAGCGGCCTATCTGCATCACCGTCTCTTTATCCGCCTCCCCGAACTGGACTGGAAGTACTTCCTGATCCCTTTTTTAAACGGGGTGGTCACCGGGGGGCTTTTTTGCGCGGTCCTCTATCTTTATGAGCGGGCCCGGTTCCAGAGTTATCTTGATCCCCTGACCGGGCTTTTCAACCGCCGCTATGCCATGGAATGGCTGGAAAACACCCTGAAGCGGCTGGAGCCCTTCTCTGCCGGGGTGCGACTGTCCATCATCCTCCTGGATATAGACGACTTCAAGAACATCAACGATACCTTCGGACACCATGTGGGGGATCAGGTGCTGCGGACCCTGGCCGGTCTTTTCCGGGAGGAGGTGCGCCTGTCCGATCTGGTCTGTCGGGTGGGAGGGGAGGAGTTCCTCATCATCATGCCCCGCACCGACCGGCGGACCGCCCTGGAGGTAGCGGAGCGGATCCGCAGCCGGGTGGCGGGGTTTGACTTCCCTCCGGTGGGACGGGTTACGGTCAGCGCCGGGGTGGCCAGTCTGGGAAACGGCATGACCCTTACGGAACTCCTCATTCAGGCCGATCTCCATCTCTACCGGGCCAAGGACCAGGGCAAGAACCGGGTTTACGGTTAGGCCTCGATCTCCGAGAGATTGGCGAAAGAGGAGTAGGGAGCCTGGAAGGCCAGCTTCACCACCCCGGTGGGGCCGTTACGCTGTTTCCCGATGATGAGTTCAGCCACTCCCTTTTGAGGGGTGTCCCGGTTATAGACCTCGTCCCGGTAGATGAAGACGATGAGGTCGGCGTCCTGTTCGATGGCCCCGGATTCACGAAGATCCGAGAGCTGGGGACGTTTGTCCGGGCGTTCCTCCACCCGCCGGTTGAGCTGGGA
>WGAR01000160.1 GCA_015494725.1 Thermodesulfobacteriaceae bacterium
ACGTCGCTACTTTCGGCCCTTAAGGGTTGAGGCCTACCGGCGGATCTATGCCCGCATAAGGGAGTACTCTCCGGAGGTCTGCGTCTATCTCTGCATGGAAAGTCCGGAGGTCTGGCGTAAGGCCCTGAGTTTTAGCCCGATGGAAAAAGGCGGCCTTTCCCGGATGCTTGATGAGGCTGCCCGAAGGGTGTGCGGGATTTAACCCTCCTCGGGAAGTCCGGTGTAAAGTTCGGAAAGCGGGATCTCCACCTCCAGGCACTCAAGCCTTATCCGGTCCTCGGGGCGGCTGTAAACCTCCTCCTCCCAGTTCCGCGAGCGCCGATAGACTAAGGCCTCGGGGCGGTCCTGGGAAAAAATGAGGTATTCCTTAAGGCTCGGGATCTGCGTGTAAAGAAAGAACTTTTCCAGGCGGTCGATGCGGGCCGTGGAAGGAGAGGAGATCTCGGCGATGAGGCAGGGCCTTTCCACCAGAAGCGGGTCCCGATCCTCCGGATCGCAACTTACCACCAGGTCGGGATAGTAATAAAAGTGTTTGTTTCCAAAGCGAAGATAGAGTTTGACCTCGGCCATAAACATCTGGCAACCCTTTTCCTGGGCTCGGGGAAAAAGGAGGTAGCCCAGTTTAAAGTTGATCAGGTTGTGCCGTTTGGTGACCCCGGACATAGCATAGACATAGCCGGCCACATACTCGTGCTTGATCTCTGCCGCCTCCTCAAACCGCAGGTATTCCTCGGGCGAGATCGGGCCGAAGGGCTGCTCCTCCCCTTTTCCCTCTATAACTAGGAAAGAGGTTTCCGGTCCGGGTAATTTTCTGGCCGTCTGCATGGGAAAGCCTCCCTCCTCCTATCTTAAACAATCTTTTTCCGGTAGGGCAAGGAGAGAAAATTCAGGGTATGATAGGGGGCATGCGGGTGCCGGCCTTAGTCCTGCTTCTTCTGGTTTTGGCGGCAAAAACGGCCCTTCCTTCGGGGTGCCTTAAGTGCCATGAGGTAAAGCTTGATCCCCGGCATAACTTTCCCTGCACCCGGTGTCACGGGGGGAACGCGGCCTCAAAAGAGAAAGAGGCGGCTCATCGGGGGCTCATTGTCCGCCCGGCGCATCCCGAAAACTGGGACCGGGCCTGCGGCTCCTGTCACGCCCGGGAGATTCGGGCCCTGAAGAAAAGCCCTCACTACACCCTCGCTCCGGCGGTAAACGCCGTGCTTTCGGCCTTCGGACTTCCCCGGGTGGAGAGTCTCCTTGAGCTTCCGGAGCCTTCGACCATAAAAGGACCCGCCGATCTGGTCTATGACCTTTTGCGGCGTCGATGTCTCAAGTGTCATCTTTTTTATCCCGGAGAGAACTATCCCGAGGCCCGACGGGGGACGGGTTGTGCGGCCTGCCATCTGCCCTATGCCGGGGGGGAGCTTGTGGATCATCGCTTTCAAAAACCCACGTCCAGAAACTGTCTTCACTGCCACTACGGAAACCGGGTGGGCTGGGATTATTACGGTTTCTTCGCCCACGATCTTCCCTATGCCTTCCGCACACCGCTGGTGGAGGGTAAATTTCCTCCCCGGCCCTGGGGTATTGAGTTTCACGAGATGACCCCGGATGTGCATGCCCGAAGGGGCCTAGCCTGCATCGATTGTCACGGGCAAGCCGAGCTTATGGAGGGCAGGGTTGGAAAGAGCTGCCTTTCCTGTCACCGTAAGGTGGCCGGACGCCGCCCCTTCCACACCCGGCGAGTGCTCTCCCGGGTGCGCTGTGTAAGCTGTCATGCGGTATGGATGGCCCGGGACAAGGGGCTGTATTTCACCCTTTACGACGCCCCGGACTTTGAGGAGTGGCAGGAACTTTTCGTGCAGGAGGATGCAGAGATAGAGGGCCTCTTTCGGGATTTCTTCTCCGGAAAGACCCCCCGACCCTTCACCACCGACAAGCTTTCCGGTAGGGAGCGCCGGGGAGTGTGGCTTCTTACTCTAAGGCGCCGTAGCTTTGAAAAAGTGAAACTCGGCCTTGATGCCCGGGGGAGGGTGAGCCCCATGCGCCCGATACTGGACCTGCACTTAGGTTACGTTAATGCCGAAGACGAGGTCCTGGTGGAGGATCTTCATCCCCGAGGAAGGGTGGAGCTTCCCGTGGTGCCGCATACCGTCGGTCCCGGGGACACCTTTCGATCCCTGCGAATTTTGATCAGGTGGGGGTTATGGCCAGGATACCGGAGGTAAGGGTCCGGGCCGGGGCGGTAAAGAAGGTCCTTTCCGGGAGGCTCTGGCTTTCCCGTCGGGACCTACTCTCCCCGCCGGAGCTTGAGCCGGGAACGGAGGTGCGGGTGCTTTCCCCGGAGGGGTTTTTCCTGGCCCGCGGATACCTTAATTCCCGGAGTCTCATTCCGGTGCGCATAGTAACTCGCCGGGACGAACCCCTTTCCCGGGACTTTTTTGCCGCAAGGCTGAGGCAGGCCCTTGCCCTCAGGCGATCCCTTTACCCCGAGGGGTGTTTTCGCTTGCTTCATGCCGAAGGCGATGGCCTTCCGGGACTTACGGTGGATGTGTATGGATCGGTGGCCGTGGTCCAGATGACCACCGCCGGAATGGAAGCGCGGCGCGAGGAGGTCCTTTCGGCTCTTGAAGAGGTACTTTCTCCGGAAGTGGTGGTCCTGCGGAACGATCTTTCCGTGCGCAGGGAGGAGGGGCTTTCCCTTTACACCGAGGTGGTTCGGGGCCGGGTCTCCGGCCCGGTAGAGGTGGAAATGGACGGTCTTAAGTTCCTGGTGGACCCTCTTCGCGGGCAGAAGACGGGTTTTTTTCTGGACCAGCGGGAAAACCGGCGTTTTATCCGGCGGCTTTCCGCCGGGCGGGTGGTGCTCGACCTTTACGCTTACACCGGGGCCTTCGGGCTCTATGCCCTTTCCGGAGGGGCCCGGCGGGTCTTTTCCGTGGAACGCTCGGCCGAAGCCCTGTCACTGGCCGAGGAGACGGCCCGGAGGAACGGTTTTGCGGACCGTTTCTTTCCCCTTCAGGGCCGGGTGGAGGAGTTTTTGCGCGACGCCCCGGATGCGGAGCTGGTGATTCTGGACCCTCCGGCCTTCGTTAAGAGCCGCAGGGCCTATCAGGAGGGCCTTCGCAAGTACCGAGAGGTGAACCGCAGGGCCCTTTCGGCCTTAAAGCGTGGTTTTTTCTTTACCTCCTCCTGTTCCCGCTTCGTTTCCGCGGAAAACCTTCTGGAGCTGGTCCTGCGGGAGGCCCGGGGGCGCTCGCTAACCCTCCTGGCCCGCCATTTTCAGGCCCCGGATCACCCCGAAAACCCGGCCCACCCCGAAACCCTCTACCTTAAGGGCTTCACCTTCGCGGTGGATGGGTGAGATACGTTCACAGAACGTTGCTTGCGCCCTTAAGTTCTTCTCCGTCCTTAATGGCGGAAAGAATCCAGGTTTCCACAGCGTCAATTAAAAGCTCTCTGGCCTCCTCGTAATCCTTTCCTTGGGTAATGCATCCCGGAATCACCTAAGGATTCCGGAAAGGAAGTCTTGGAGCACGGTGTCCGGGCCCATGTCCGGAGCTCCGCCGGTTACCACCCGAATGCGGGCCGTCTCCAGACGTTCCTTCCATTCCGGGGGTATATCCAGGGCCAGGAGATGGGTGGCCACCTGCTCCTTGAGAAAGGATTCCAGGTCCTGATCCTCCGGCCGTTTGACCACGTCCTTGACCCGCACGCGTCCGGCCTCCACATCATAAACGGCAAAGAGATCCGCGGAGACCGGGTCCTTAGCCAGCCGATTACCCTCCACGGGAATCGCCACCCGCATGTAGCGCCCCTCCTCCACCTCGCGCCACATCTCCTCCGTGGCCGCCACCACATTGCGCACCAGTTCGTCGAAGGCCCGGGCGGTGATGGACTCGGGGTAGGCTCCGACCACCGGTTTCCCCGCGTCTCCGGCGGCTACCACCCGTGGATCCACCGGAATACGGCCCAGAAAACGGATCCCCATTTCCTCGGCCAGTTTTTCGCCTCCGCCCCGTTTGAAGAGATCCAGTTCCTTTCCGCAGTGCGGGCAGATGAAACCGCTCATGTTCTCCACCAGGCCCAGGATGCGCATCTTGACCTTGCGACAGAAGTTAATGGACTTCTGGACATCGATGAGGGATACCTCCTGCGGGGTGGTCACTACCAGAGCGTAGGCGTCGGGGATGGTCTTGGCCACGGTAAGGGGTTCATCACCGGTGCCGGGAGGGGCGTCGATAATGAGGTAGTCGAGCTTTCCCCAGTCTATGTCTCCGATGAATTGCTTGATGGCCGAGATCTTTAACGGCCCGCGCCAGATGACCGCGGCGTCTTCCTTGGGAAGCAGGGGTTCGATGGAGAGAAACTTGAGGTTCGGGGAATAACTTATGGCCCCCAGGCGCCCGTCCGGCCGGCGGGGGAGTTTTTCCCTCCTCACCCCCAGCATTTTGGGGATGTTCGGTCCGTGAAGATCCACATCGAGCAACCCCACCATGAAATCCTGAAGCGAAAGCCCCACGGCGAGATTCACGGCCACGGTGCTCTTTCCCACTCCGCCCT
>WGAR01000161.1 GCA_015494725.1 Thermodesulfobacteriaceae bacterium
CATCAGAAAAGGATCTCGATCAGGACGCGGTTGAGCAGATCCTCCAGATCCCGAAAGGGCAGGGAAAGCTGGGTGCCGGAGGTCAGGTCCTTGAGCAGGGCGCGTTGTTCCTGCAGTTCCTGTTCTCCCAGAATAAGGGCCCACCTTGCGGAGAGACGGTCGGCCTGGCGCAGGAGGGCCTTAAGACTGCGCCCCTCGTAATCGGATTCCACCTTAAGCCCTCTCTCCCGCAAAAGCGCGGCCAGACGGAAGGCCCAGCGCCGGGCCTCTTCTCCCAGCGGAGCAATGAACAGATCCGGTGCTGTCCCTTCTTTGGGGGCCCCGCGGGCCACAAGCGACCAGCGTTCCATTCCGATGGCAAAACCCACCGCCGGGGTCTCCGGCCCTCCGAGAGCGGAAACCAGCCCATCGTAACGCCCACCGGCAGCCACCGTGTCCTGGGCCCCCAGCCCCGCGGCCTTGATCTCAAAGATGGTACGGGTGTAATAATCCAGCCCCCGTACCAGCCGGGGATTCTCGGTAAAGACGATCCCACCCTCCTGGAGATAGGTTTTAAAATGCTGGTAATGCCGTCGGCAATCCTCGCAGAGAAAGGCGGAAAGCACGGGGGCCTCCTGGTATTCCTTCTGACACCCCTCCCGCTTACAATCCAGGGCCCGGAGAGGGTTGCGTTCCGTCCGTCTTCGACAATCCTCACAGAGGCGTTCCCGACGCGAAAAAAGAAACTCGCGCAGGGCCTCCCGGTAAGGGGCACGGCACCCCGGACACCCCAGGGAATTGATCTCCAGACGCAGCTCCCTCGCCCCTCCGGCCCGGAGGATCCCCAGGGCCAGAGCCACCAGCTCCGCATCCATCCCGGCCGAGGCCGCCCCGAAGACCTCCACGTCTATCTGATGGAACTGGCGCAGACGCCCCTTCTGCGGCCTTTCATGGCGAAACATGGGCCCGATGGTAAAGAGCTTTAAAGGCTTGGGACGACTATATAACCCGTGTTCGATAAAGGCCCGAACCACCCCGGCGGTGGCCTCCGGACGAAGGGTGAGACTGTCCCCGCTGCGATCCTGAAAGGTGTACATCTCCTTCTCCACGATATCCGTGGACTCGCCGATGCTTCGCGCAAAAAGCTCCGTGCGCTCCAGGATGGGGAGCCGAATCTCGGAAAATCCGTGACGCCGCAGGATCTCCCGGGCCTGTTCCTCAAGCCACCTGAAGACCCCGGCTTCCTCCGGCAAAAGATCCTTAAAACCCCTTACAGCCTTAATCATCTCTCGAATTCTTCCCTAATCATCTCTCGCAGGGCGGTTTCTTGTGGCAGATGAGATAAAGATCCGTGACCGTGATCATACCCCGGGTGAGAATTT
Source organism: Thermodesulfobacteriaceae bacterium (assembly GCA_015494725.1). Lineage (GTDB taxonomy): Bacteria > Desulfobacterota > Thermodesulfobacteria > Thermodesulfobacteriales > Thermodesulfobacteriaceae > Thermosulfurimonas_A. Next base: position 1,362 of record WGAR01000161.1, read on the forward strand.
TTTCCAGTTCCGGGAGCAACTCCTCCACCTTTTCCCGGGTTTCCACCACCTCTATCTTCAGGGGAAGATTCTCTGCCGCCCGCAGGAGACGACCGGTATGAATCTTCTTGTCCGGACCGTAACCATAAACCCCCTTAAACATGGTCAGACCGTGAATATCCCGTTCCCAGAGGAAATCCAGAATAGCCCGATAGAGCGGTTTCCGGCCTATCTTTTCGTCCTCATCCACATAAATAGATAAAAGAACACAGCGTCCGTTCATCGCACCAGATATCGGACCAGGACCTCTCCCAGCCGGACCCCGGTCAACCCCAGGCCTATACTAAGCACTATATTCAAAAAGGTAAATAACCATTCTCCTTCCCGCAGGAGTTGGTGCGTTTCGTAAGCGAAGGTGGAGAAGGTGGTAAAGGACCCCAGAAATCCCACCGCCACCAGCAGACGCGCTTCCGGGGAAACGAGGAGGGTCTGGGTGGCCAGTTCCATGAAAAAGCCCAGGACGAAGGACCCCAGGATGTTCACAGCCAGGGTTCCCAGGGGGAAACCCGCCCCGAAGCGGAGAAACCAGCCGCTCACCAGATAACGGCACACTGCCCCCATCCCTCCTCCCAGACCGATATAGAGGAACTTCATGGATTAAAGCTCCACTCCCCAGCGCCGCAGGAAGTTGAGCCCTCCCGGAGGCACGAAGGTTCGGGTATATCCGGCGGCGGTGAGCCATCGCTGGGCCTCATAAGCTCGACGACTGGAATTGCAGATGAGGATCACGTCCTTATCCCGCGGGATTCGATCCATCTCGCGCCGCACCTTGTCGTACTCCACATGGATCCAGCGTCCGGGATATTTCTTGACCAGGGGTTCGGCCTCCCGGGGATGACGCGTATCCACAAAAACCGTGTTCGGATCCCCTTCGCGCAAACGCCGGAGAACCTCCTCCCAGTCTATCTGGACCAGAAGGCCGGTAAGAAGATTCTCGGCGGTATGGGCTACATCATGGATGGGATCCAGAGCCGAATTATAGGGGGGAGCATAGGCCAGTTCCAGCTGGATCAGATCCTCCACCGTGGGCCGATGGGGAAGAAGGGAGGAGATGGCATGGATCCGGGCGAGCGTCCCGTCGGTATTGGGACCCACCGATTGAAAGCCCAGCACCCGCCGGGTGCGCCGATCAAAAACCAGCTCCACAAAGATGAATTCCGCACCGGGATAGTAATGGGCCCGCTCGGTCTGGTTGTTCAAGGCATAGTCCGCATCAAAGCCCTCGGCCCGGGCCACGGAAAGCGAGATCCCGCAGGCCCCGATGGCCAGATCGAAGCATTTCATGATAAACGCTCCCACCGTACCCGGGAAACGGGTGGGACGCCCGGCCAGATTGTCTCCGATGACCCGCCCCTCCCGATTGGCCAGCGACCCGAGGGGCATGACCACCCTCTTTCCCAGAACCAGATGCGGAATCTCCACACAGTCTCCCCCGGCATAGATAGTGGGGTCCGAGGTCTGCATCCGATCGTTCACCACAATCCCCATGTTCACCAGAAGCCCGGCCTTGCGGGCCAGTTCCACGTTGGGTCTTACCCCGGTGGCAAAGATTACGATATCTGCGGGGTAAGTCCCTTTCTCCTCCACCACCTCGGTAACCCGACCGTCCTTGCCCCGGATTTCCTTGATCCGGGCGTTCACCACCACCTCCACCCCCTTTTCCCGCAGGTGATGCTCCACCATACGGGCGAGAGGTTTATCAATAAGCCGGGGGAGCACCTGATCGAGGTACTCCAGCACCGTGGTCTTCACCCCCCAGAGATCGGCGAAGGCCTCGGCCATCTCCAGCCCGATAGGTCCGGCCCCGATAATCACCGCCCGTTCCACCTCTCCTTTGGCCAGGCGCTGTTTGATCTCTATGGCCTTGTGCAGATCGGAAACGGTAAATACCCCCTCGAGGTCGCGTCCGGGAATGGGGGGCACGAAGGGCGTGGAACCGGTAGCCAGGACCAGGTAGTCATAGGGGATCTCTTCCTCCTCTCCCGAGTCCAAGTGCTTTACCTTTACCACCTTGCGTTGCCGATCCACCTCGGTGGCCAGGGTCCGGGTAAGCACCCGATCAATGGCCTTGGCGTTCTCGAAAAAGGCCTCGTCGCGCAGCATGTGAAAGGAGGTCTCCCGCAGATGATTCTCGTCGGGAATGTCCCCGGAAACATAATACGGAATACCGCAGCCCCCGTAGGAGATGAGGTTATCTTTATCTATGAGGGTTATCTCCAGGCTGGGATCCAGGCGCTTGGCCCGACAGGCGGCCTTGGGCCCGCAGGCCACCGCCCCGATAACGACCACTTTTTTACCCATTTCTCTTCCTCCCCGCTCTTTTTGTTCTTTCTTAGCACCGTGAGGCCTCCTTCGCAATCTCTGGATTTCGGACTTGTTTCTCCGGACCCCGGAGGTAAAATGCCCTTGGCAGAGGTCTAAAGACAGGGTTAAGGCATGGAAACCCTCAAGCCCTATTTAAAGAAACTGGTAGAGGGGCAGGAACTCTCGGAAGGAGAAACCATGGAGCTGGTGGGGCTGCTCGTGGAGGGGCAGGCCACCCCGGCTCAGATAGGGGCCCTGCTTACGGCCTGGCGTATGCGCGGGGAGAGCTGGCGCGAGGTGGCCGGAGCGGCCCGGGCCCTGAGGGAGCGTATGGTGCGGGTGCCCCATGGGGTTTCTCCCCCGGTGGTTGACACCTGTGGCACCGGGGGCGACGCCAAGGGCACCTTCAATGTCTCCACCGCTGCGGCCCTGGTGGTGGCTGCCGCGGGAGTCCCGGTAGCCAAACACGGGAACCGGTCTGTGACCAGCCGATCCGGAAGCGCGGACGTGATCGAGGCCCTCGGAATCCCGGTGGAGGTTCCTCCCGAACTTTCGGCCCGGGCCCTGGAGGAAGTGGGTTTTTGTTTCCTCTTCGCCCCGGCTCACCATCCGGCCCTCCGGACGGTCATGGAACCACGACGGGAACTGGGCTTTCGTACCATCTTCAATCTCCTGGGCCCCCTCTGCAACCCGGCCGGAGCCGATACCCAGATCCTGGGGGTCTTCGACTTCCTGCTCACCGAAAAGATGGCCTTTGCTCTGGACGCCCTGGGCTGTCGCCGGGCCTTAGTGGTCTTCGGGGAAGGAGGCTACGACGAATTCACGGTCACCGGTTCAACCAAGGTCTCCGAACTCCGGGAGGGACGCATCACCACTTACTACGTGGATCCCCCGGACGTGGGGCTGGAACTCTGCGAGGACCCCGAAGCCCTGAAGGGGGGAGATGCCCGGGAAAACGCCCGCATTATCGAAGACCTCCTGACCGGTCGCGACACCGGCCCCCGCCGGGACATGGTGCTTCTCAACGCCGGAGCCGCCCTTTACGCCGCCGAAAAGACCCTGGATCTTAAAGGCGGGGTGGCCCTGGCCCGGGAGATCCTGGAGTCCGGGGCCGCAGCCCGGAAACTCGAGGAAATAAAACGCTTCTATCGTACGCTGCGCACCTGACCCGTCCCCATGTCCTCCCCTCTCAAGCCCACCCTTTACCTGGTCTCCTCCTTTGCCGGAGCCATAATCCTGGGCACCATCCTCCTGTCACTGCCCTGGATGCATCAGGATGGACTGGCCTTCATCGATGCCCTCTTCACCGCCACTTCAGCGGTTTGTGTTACCGGATTGACGGTGGTGGATACCGCCTCGGCCTTTACCCTGCCCGGCAAAGTGGTCATCCTGATCCTGATTCAGCTCGGGGGATTGGGGGTCATGACCTTTTATTCCATGTTCTTCCTGCTGCGCGGACGCCGTATCCCCATCGAGGAACGCCTCATCCTGCGGGAAAGCTTCTGGGGGCGTCGGGGGGGGCGCCTTTCCAGCCTCATCCTTACCATCCTCTTTTACACCATGGTGGTGGAACTTCTGGTTACCCTCCTTCTCTTCCCCTTTCTGGCCCGGTATTACTCCTGGCCCTCAGCCCTCTTTCATGCCCTGTTTCACGCCGTCTCCGCCTTCTGTAATGCCGGTTTTTCCGACCTTCCCAGAGGACTGGAGCCCTTTGCCCGGAGTTATTTCTTTCCCCTGATCCTGATGCTGGCTATCCTGGCCGGTAATACCGGCTTCCCCATCGTCTTTGAGGGGGTACACCGCTTCCGCCAGAAGAATCGCTCCTGGTCGCTACATTTCAAGCTCACCCTCCTCATTCATCTCCTCCTGGTACTCATCGGGGCCCTGGTCTTTCTGTGGCTGGAAAACGAAGGGGCCCTGCGGGAATTTCCCGCTCCTCTCCGGATCCTCCAGGCCGTTTTCCTTTCGGTCACCCCGCGCACCGCTGGTTTTTCCTTTCTGGATATCCGGTATCTGAGCGTGCCTTCCCTTTATTTCCTGCTCTTTCTCATGCTGGTGGGGGCCTGCCCGGGATCCACCGGGGGAGGCATCAAAACCACCACCTTCGGGGTGCTTGCCGCCACGGTGTGGAGCCGGCTGCGAGGGTTTTCCCGCACCTCCGTCTTCGGACGCACCATTCCCGACTCCCAGGTTACCAAGGCCCTCACCCTGGTGGGACTCTATCTCCTGGTCATCTTTACCGCCCAGTTCTTCCTCATCTCCCTGCCCCCGCACCGCCCCTTCCTTAACTCCGGCTCGGAGTTCCTGGCCCATCTCTTCGAGGTCTTTTCCGCCCTGGGCACGGTGGGGCTTTCCACCGGCATAACCCCCCATCTCTCCACGCCGGCCAAAGGGGTGCTCATCCTCACCATGTTTACCGGAAGGGTGGGAGTCCTCTCCCTGGCCATGCTTTTGAGCGGGCTTCCCGCCCGGTCCAAAACCTTTTATTATGCTCAGGAAGAAGTCCTTCTGGGGTAGGATATGGCTCGCAAACGTTTCGGAATCATAGGTCTGGGACGTTTCGGAAGTTATCTCGCCCGCACCCTGGCCAAGGAAGGGCAGGAGGTGCTGGCCCTGGACCGCTCGGAAAAGGCCGTTCAGGCGGTAGCCGAAGAGGTCTCCTACGCCGTGGTTGGGGACGCCACCCAGAAGGAAACCCTGGAACATCTGGGGTTCCATAAGGTGGACGCCGCGGTGGTGGCCATAGGGACCCTATCCCAGAGCGTGCTGGTCACCCTTTATCTGCGGGAGATGGGGGTCCCCCGCATCCTGGCCAAGGCCCAGAACGAAACCGAGGGCAAGATCCTCTCCCTGGTGGGAGCCCATCAGGTCATCATCCCGGAAAGGGATTCCGCGGTGCGCCTGGCTCGATCCCTGGTCATGCCCAATCTCCTGGATTTCCTACCCCTGCTGCCGGATTTCTATATCGCCGAGATCCCCGCCCCGGAGGAGTTCCTGGGGAAGAGCCTCAAGGAGCTCGACCTTCGTCGCCATTATCGGGTCCATGTCCTGGGGGTGAAAAAGGGGTTCTCCGAGCACATGCATCTTTTTCCGGCGGCGGACTATACCATCGAAAAAGGGGATCTCCTCTATCTGGCCGGGCACCGGAAGGATCTGGAACGCTTCATGTCTCCCTGACCCCGGGAAGATACCGTTTGGCCAGTTCCCTCTCCTGAAAGGCCATAATGTCCTTGAGCGAGATCATCCCCACCACCCTCCGGGACCCCTCCGTGGCCACCACCGGCAATTGAGAAACCCCCAGACGGGCCATGCGCGAAAGGGCGGTAAAGAGATCATCCTCCGGGGTTACGGTAACCACCTTCCGGGTGGCGATATCCCGGGCGGTAAAGGGTTTTTCCGAAAAGAGCACCCGTCGCAGATCGTGGAAGGAGATAAGGCCCGAGAGTTCTCCCCGGGAATCCAGCACCAGGATATAGGAATGAGGGGCCCTTTCGAATACACTCAGGATCTTCTCCCGGGGTAGATCCTCCGGAACGGAGGGGAAATCCCGGTGCATAATCTCCTTCACCCTGGCGCTCTTAAGCAGGGTTTCCTCCCATCCCCGCCGCAGGGAAAGCCCGCGGCGCTCAAGTTTTATGGTATAGATGGAGCCCCTCTTGAGATAAGTGGAAATAAAGGTAGAAACGATGCAGGAGAGCATGAGAGGGAGGATGATGCTATAGTCCCCGGTGAGCTCGAAGATGATGAGGATGGCGGTGATGGGGCCGTGGGTGGTGGCGGCCACCACGGCCCCCATCCCCACCAGAGCGTAAGCCCCAGGAGAAGCGGTAAGGGAGGGAAACAGGGCATGGACCACCGATCCCACAAAGCCTCCGGTCATGGCCCCGATGTAAAGGGAGGGAGCAAACACTCCCCCGGAGTGCCCGGCTCCCAGGACTATCGAGGTAGCCAGGATTTTCAGAAAAATCAAGGCAAAAAGCAGTTTGGCTGGAAGCTGCCCTAAAAGGGCCTGGTTGACCGTACCGTAGCCCACTCCGAAAACATAGGGCACCCCCACCAGAAATCCGCCCATAATAAGCCCCCCGATAAAGGGATGCAGATACTCGGGAAGGGGGAGCCGGGCAAAGAGGTCCTCCGAGCGGTAAAGGACCTCGATAAAGAGTACTCCGATTAATCCAGCTATCACTCCCAGAAGAAGATAAAAGGAATATTCGTGGAGGCTTACCAGAGAATAAGAGGGGGCCTTGAGGGCCGGGAAATCCCCCAGATATTTACGGGCCACCGTGGTGGCGGTAACCGAGGCAAGCACGATGGGACTGAAACGTTCCAGACGAAAATCCGAAAGCAGGATCTCCACAGCGAAAAGCACGCCGGCGATGGGGGCATTGAAGGTGGCTGCGATCCCGGCCGCGGCTCCACAGCCCACAAAAGTCCGCAGACGTTCCTGAGGAACCCGTAGGAGTTGCCCCACCATGGAGCCGGCCGAGGAACCGATCATCACGATGGGTCCTTCGCGCCCCACCGAACTTCCGGAACCGATACAGATAGCCGAAACCAGCATCTGAAGAACCGTGAGGCGGGCCCGAATACGTCCCCCCCGCACTACCAGGGCTTCCATGATCTCCGGCACCCCGTGTCCTTTGGCCTCCCAGGCCCAGAAATGAATGATGGGCCCTACCACCAGACCGGCCAGGGCCGGGAAGAGGAGCTTCTCCCAGAAAGGCACCTCTCGATAGAAATAGATAAAGTCCTGGGAATGACGATAGAAAAATTCCTGAAAGAACTTGATCAGAAACCGGAAGGCAATAGCCCCCCAGCCTCCGATGAGGCCGATAAGGATGGCCAGCAGGGCGGTTATTAAGTGTTCATCAAAACGCCGCCGAATAAAAACCCTCCCTGCCTAGGATAGCACAGGGAGGAAGGCTTAAACAACCAAAAATTTGGGGATCTATTTGGTCTTAAAGAGAAGGGAGATGATGAATTCCGCTGCTCCCACCAAAAGGAGGATCCGGTAGGTGAGGCTGGGAGCCTTAAAAACCGCCGCCAGCATACTGATGAGCGGGGTGATCATGAGAAGGAGCACTCCCAGCATGCTCAGGGTGTCCATGTATCCCAGATTCTTGAAGATCCAGCCGTAACCGTGGACCTCAAAACCCTTTACCTGACGCCAGAACTCCGCCGCCGAACCGGTCCAGTATTTACTGACCTCGGCCAGAGGGATATAGGGCCGGATCCCCAGGAAATAGAGAATGGCCGGAATGACCATCATGATCACACCCAGCACCGTAAAGATGATCATGGTCTTCCCGAAAACCAACCCCATCTCGTCCACCTGAATCTTGCGTTCCTCAGCCATGGCTACGCCCCCGGAATAATGTGTGGAATGACGCCCAGGCCCTGCAAGCCTTTGATCACGTTCATAAAGCCGGCCAGAAAGAGGATGGCCAGCACCATCCAGCGCACAAAGACCGGTTTGATGATCTCCGCCACCTTGGCCCCGATCCGGGCCCCGATGGTAATGCCCACCACCGCCGGAATTACGATGGAGGGAAGGATGGCTCCCTTGGTAAGATAGATCCCGATGGCCGGGGCGTTGGCGGTGATGATGAGCATACTGGTGGCGGTGGCTACCTTGATGGGAGCCCCCATAAGCATGTTCAGCACCGGCACGTTGGCCCACCCGGCTCCCAGACCGAACATCCCGGCCACGAACCCGATAATGGCAAAAACCACCAGAGAGAGAGGGGTGTTCTTTACCTGAAAGCGTACAATGCGCCCCAGGGAAGGCTCGAACCACTCTCCCCGGAGCCCCAGGGCCCGGGACCACCCGTCCACCTCTTCGTCGCGCACCTCCGGAAACTCCAGACGCTTCGAAAGCATCATCACCGCAAAGACCAGCAGGATAATGGCTCCCAGCATGATCTCGATGTAGTACTTCCCACCGGGAAAGGCGCTGGTCACCTTAAGACCGATGATGCCCCCCACCACCGAGGTGATGATCATCACCGGAGCCATAAGGGCGAAGATACGAATGTTGGCCAGCCCGATCTTGGTAAGGTAGGGGACCGAAGAAAGGGCCGAGGTCACCGCCATTACCAGACCGGCGCCTCGAATAAAATCTACATGAAAGGGAAAAATAATAGTGGAAAGAGGAACAAAAAGCACTCCTCCCCCCACTCCGGACACCGGCGAAATAATACCGATCAACAGAGTGAAAATAAAAAGAATAATAGACCACTCCATCTATCCGCCTCCGAAACTTAGTTCCGTTTCAACTCCTCTTTATCTCAGAGTCTCTTAGCAACTTTTGGTCCTCCTGTCAAACGGAATTTTTTACCAAAATCGGCCATCTGGGGTAATTGTACCTGTTTTGGGATGGTTAAGTTCTATTTACTACCACCACGGTGGGCGAAACAACCCGGTGGATCACCCGTTCGGAAACACTCCCCACCAGGACCTCTTTGAGATACCCCCTCCCTCGACGACCCATAAAGACCAGATCGTAACCCCCGGCCTCGGCCTCCCGCACGATCTCCTCCGCCGGATCCCCGGAAACCCTTTTGGTGAGGATACGGGTCTTGAGACCCAGATCCCGCAGGAATTGTTCGGCCTCGGCAAGCACCGCCTCGGCCTCTTCGGAACGGATCTTCTTTTCCAGGACCGAAAGGATTTCCACCACATAGAAAAGTACGATCTCCCGGGGTTCCCAGAGCAACCCCAGCCCGGCAGCCTCCTCCAGGGCCTTGCGGGCATAGGGGGACCCATCCAGACACACCAGGAATCGCGGATCGCGGCAGTGAGCCTTCTCCGCAAAAAGGCGCCCCACCACATAGGTGGAATGTTCGCCCGGACGATGCAAAAGGGCGTGAGTACAGCTTCCCAGCACCAGCTCCGCCAGATGGGACCGGGCCCGACGGGCGATGATCTCCGCCTTTATCCCCTCGCGGTTGGCCCAGAGCACCAGTTCTCGCGGAGGGTGGCCGCGCAGAATGACCCTCTCCACCGCCACCTCCGGAAGATCCCTCCGCAGACGTTCTTCGGCCTGAGCCAGAAAGGGCCGGGCCTCCTTCTCAAGATATTTTTCGTAAAGGTCCCGCAACAGGCCGCTTTCCTCCAGGAGGGCCTCCAGACGCAGGTCCCGACCCAGGGCCTTCTTCAGGGCATCATCCGAGACCACATGGACCAGATAGATCTTCTCCACCAGTCCGGGAGGCATCTCCCGAAGCATGCACACCAGAAAATCCAGGAGCATCTCCGAAGATCCATCCTTGCCCAGGGGAACCATGGGCTTGGCCAGATGAGGCAAAAACCTCTGGGGCATTTTTGTCCTCCTGCCAGGAATTAATAGAAGATCAGAAGCCATACGTTGGCTATGGCCACACTTATGAGCATATAAATGAATCCCACCTTCATGTACTCGAAGAATTTGATTCGATGCCCGGCGGCCTCGGCGATTCCCAGGGTCACCACATTGGCACTGGCTCCGATCATGGTGCCGTTACCGCCGAAACAGGCTCCCAGGGCCAGGGCCCACCACAGGACATGCGTCTCGGCCCCCGGGATGACCCGGCTCAGATAGGCGGTGATGGGAAGCATGGTGGCGGTAAAGGGAATATTATCCACAAAAGCACTCATGATGGCCGCCACCCACAGGATAAGACAGGTGGCCACGGTAAGGGAACCCTGGGAAAGCCTGTAAACCCCATCGGCCACCATATCCAGAAGCCCGGTCTCCTCCACCGAACCCACCAGGATGAAAAGGAACATGAAAAAGAGAAGCGTGGTCCATTCGATGTCTTTTTCCACCACCTCCAGGAGATCCACCTTTTTGGTTACCAGGGCGTAGGTAAAGAGAAGGGAGGCCCCGAAGAGCGCGGCTACCGAAACCTCCATATGAAAGATCCCGTGGGTAATGAAGAAAAAGATCACCACGGTCATGATGATCAGCCCCACGGCAAGCAGGGTACCGTCGGTGATACGATATTCCTCGCGAAGTTTGGCGATAAAGGCCTCCACGTCCTCCACCCTGGCCCGGGCGTAATCCTTCCCATAGACCAAGCGGGAAAAAAAGAAAAGGGCCACCATGGAAAGGACCACCACCGGTCCGAGGTTCTCCACGAACTGCATAAAGGTAAGCCCGGCGTAGGAACCGATCATGATGTTCGGGGGGTCACCGATGAGGGTGGCGGTGCCCCCGATGTTGGAGGCCAGGATCTCGGGAATGAGAAGGACCAGAGGGGAGATCCCTAGGGAGAGGGCGATCTCAATGGTCACCGGGGTAAGGAGCAGCATGGTGGTAACGTTATCCAGAAAGGCCGAGGTAACCGCTGTAAAGGTGGAAAGGATCACACAAAGGAGGAATACGTTCCCCCGGGCCAGCTGATAGCTCTTGTACGCACACCACTGAAAGATCCCGGTGCGTTTGAGCACCCCCACAATGATCATCATACCCATAAGGAGAAAGATCACGTTCATATCGATGGCGGCGATGGCCCGCTCGTATGAAATGATGTGAAAGGCCGGATCCCAGATGCCCAGGGTGTAGGTGACAGCGAGCATCAGAGCAGCCCCCAGCATGGCGGCCACGGTACGGTGGAGGAGTTCGAAACTTATGAGCACGTAAGCCAGAATGAAGACCACGGTCGAGATCCAGAAGGCCGGGCCAGGATACCGCTTGAGGATCACGTTCTTGACCACGAAGAGATCCTGCCCGTGCACGGCCCATTCCGAGGGCTCTATCTCCAGTTCCACGGGCCGGAAACTGCTCTTGTAAATCTCCACCACCAGTTTTCCCTTACGGAAGGCTTCCTCCGGCACCTCGGCCACCACCTGAAAAGAACCGTCGGCCTCGGTCTCCAGGCTTTCCAGCTCTTCATGCCCGTGTCGGCCTTTACGGAAGGTGAGGGGCTTTCCGTTGAGCAGGAGACGGATTTCGGCCTCATCCACCGGCTCTTTGTGGGTATCCAGCACCCTTCCGGTGAGATGGAGGCGCAGGAGTCTTTCCCCGGGAGGGGCGGTTTCCGCGGCCCATCCCTTCATTCCCAAGCACAAAAACCCCAGGACCAGGACCAACACCGCCTTTCTCATCTCTTCCCCTCCGCAAGGTGTTATCCCTCAAGGCTTTACTAAAAAATCCCGCTCCTGTAAATCCTTTAGGGATGAAAACCTTCCGTTCGGCCAAAGACCTGCGGCTTTTCCTCAAAAGGTTTTTCAGGGAAAGGCTTCCCGGCCTGCCTGCGGACTTCCGTCTGGAGGTGGAGGTTTATTCTTATCGACCCCCCAGGGCAGCCCTCAGGCTCCCGGTACATTCCGAGGGGAACCCCGCCCGGGCCCATCAGGTGGATCGTCTGGTAGCGGAGCTGGAAAGGGAGGGACTGGAGCTCGAGGTCTTCTATCTGGACGACGAGGCCGAGGCCCTATCCTGAACGGAGTTTATCCTCAAGCCAGAGGGGAAACTCAAACCAGGGCAGGGCCAGATTTCCCTGAGGAAGGAGCCTTCTCTCCTCCACCTGGCAGACCAATACCCCCTCCCCGGCTTCCTTTCCCGCAAGTTCCCTGAATTTTTTTAAGGGTTCCCAGTGCCTGGGCGTCGGGGTAGCCGTGAGTTTGATTTCCACCGGATAAAGCTTTCCCTGAAGGGGAAGGATCAGGTCCACCTCCAAACTCTGGCGGGTGCGGAAGTAATAAAGATCGGGGGAAAGGCCCCAGTGGGCCATGAGTTTTAGGGCCTCACAGACCACCCAACCCTCAAAGAGGGGACCTCCCAGGGGACCGGAAAGAGCCGTCTCCGGAGAGGGTAAGCGGGTAAGGGTACAGACCAAGGCACTATCCAGGAAATAGAGCCGGGGTCTCTTGACTACCCTCTTGCGGAGATTGCGATAAAACGGAGGCAGAAGATAGACAATGTAGGAGGCCTCAAGCACCGAGATCCAGCTCTTTATCGTGGGTACACTCACTCCCACCTCCGCGGCTAAACGACTGTAGTTCAATTCCTGGCCGTGGAGAGCGGCGAGAAGCCGGATAAAAGTCTCAAAAAGTTTTAGCTCGCGGATATTTTGCAGCTGGCGCACATCTCTTTCCAGATAGGTCTGAAGATAAGAACGAACCCAGAGCTCCCTCTTTTCGGGATATAACGCGACCTCTGGATACCCTCCGAGCCAGAGGTATTCCTCGAGCGTTCTCCGGGGGAACAGATCTTTAATCTCGGAAAAGGAAAAGGGGAGCAGTTCCAGGAGGGCCACACGCCCGGCAAGGGATTCGGTAATCTGACTCATGAGTTGAAACTGTTGGGATCCGGTAAGGAGAAAACGTCCGGAAAGATGGCGTTTACGATCTATTTCCATTTTGAGGTAGGGAAAAAGTGGGGGAACATACTGGACTTCGTCCAGAATGAGGCTTTTATCCCGAAAACGGGAGAGAAAGCCCCGGGGATCGGAAAGCGCGAACTCTCTTTCCAGAGGGTCATCAAAGCTGAGATAAGCATAGCGATCTCCGAACTCCCGGAGAAGAAAGGTGGTCTTTCCCGACTGACGGGGGCCGGTGATGAGGACCGCAGGAAAATTCTTTACCGCTTCATCCACGGCCCTTTTAAGAAGGCGAGGAACATACATGCGAAAAAATTAAACTTGAACTTTAAATTTGTCAAAACTAACGTCGGCGCTGGGTGATGATGTCCTCGTAGGCCCATTTTTTCAGGATGGCCTCCATCTCTTTCCGGGTGAGTTGAGGGCGTTCGTAGAGGCCCGCGGCCTCACGCTGGCGAAAGGCCTCATAGAGGATGATCCCGGTAGCCACGGAAACGTTGAGACTCCGGACCATCCCCATCATAGGGATCATGATCCGGTGGGTGGCCAGGGGAAGCAGCTCTGGCGAGACCCCTTCCACTTCGTTCCCCACCACGATCACCGTGGGGCGGGTATAGTCCACCTCGCGGAAGTCGCGGGTTCCGGCCCCGAGCCAGGTTACCACCACCTGATATCCATCCCGAAGAAATTCCCGGAGTTTCTCCACCGGATCCTCCACCCTTTCCAGAAAGACCCAGCGATGGGCCCCCAGGGTTACCGCCTCGTTGATCGACGGGCCCTTCGGATCCGGATATCCGTAAAAGATGCGCAGGATGCCCACCGCTTCGGCCGTGCGGATGAGAGCAGAGAAATTGTGTTCGTTGCGGACCCGGTCCATGAAAAGGACCAGATCCCTCTGACGTTTTTCCAGGACCTCCCTCATGCGAGAAAGTCGCCGGGGGAGAACCAGGTATCTATCCCCGCCCAATTCGACGCAATCCCTCCTCATCCAGAATCCTTATCTGTCGGCCGGAAACCTGGATGAGCCCCTCCTCGGAGAAGCGGGAAAGCACCCGGGAGAGGGTCTCGGGCACGGTCCCCAAAAGAGCGGCCAGTTCGCCTTTAGGGATCTCCAGCTCGAACTCCGGCCCCCGATGTTCCAAAAGATAGAGAAGATAGGCCGCCAAGCGTTCCGGGACCTCCTTTAAGGACAGGGAATCCACCAGTGCGGCCATGGTCCGGAGACGCAGGGAGAGGAGGGCGAGCATATTGAGGGCCAGCTCCGGGCGTCGGCGAATGAGGTCCAGAAAGGCCTCCCGGGGGAAAAAGAGGACCCGGGCCGGGGTGAGGGCCTCGGCCCAGGCCGGATATCGGGAACCGGAAAAGAGGGCCGCTTCGGCAAAGGCCTCTCCGGGCCCCAGGATATGCAGGGTCTGCTGGCGTCCCCGGGCCGAGAGTCTATAAATCTTAACCATCCCCTCCGCCACCAGATAAAACCCCCGGGCCTCCTCCTCGGCGGAAAAAATCACCCCGCCCTTATCATAGGAACGAAGCAGGGCTATCCCCGCCAGCCGGGAAAGATCCTCCTCGGAAAGCCCCCGAAACAGGGTGGATTTTTCCAGGATCTTCTTTACTTCCATAGAACTTATATTTAAGCCTAACTCCGGACTCTTGACAAAGGAGGCATCCCCTGAAAGATTATAGTAGATGCTGGCGGCGTAGCTCAGCGGTAGAGCGGGGATCTCATAAGTCCTAGGTCGGGGGTTCGAGTCCCTCCGCCGCCATGGTAAAATAGGAGAAGCTAGAACGGCGGCGTAGCCAAGTGGTAAGGCGACGGCCTGCAAAGCCGTGAATCCGGGGTTCGAATCCCCGCGCCGCCTCCATTAAGGAGCGAGGTAAAAAGTGTCCGCTGCTTCCAACCCCGGGTTCTCCGAGGAAGCCTTAAGGCCTCTGATAGAAAAGCTTGTCTCCGAGGCCGTGGCCAAATTTATCCAGGAGAACGAACTTCGGGCCCGGGAACTTTCCCTCATGGAGAGAATCATCCGGGTGGAGGAAGAACTGAAGGCCCTGCGCGAGATCCAGCTCTCCATGCTCCGCGAGATGAACGCTCGCTTTGAAGCCATGGACAAACGCTTTGAGGCTCTTCAGCGGGAAATGGACAAGCGCTTCGAGGCCATGGAGAAAAGGCTAAACTTTATGCAATGGTTCATGGGGGCGGGGTTCGCTTTTCTCACCATCCTGGTCACTTTATTCAGATTCCTCCATTAAGGAAAGATGTACGAACTTACCGTAAGAGACGAATTTTCCGCCGCTCACCAGCTCCGGGGCTACGAAGGGGCCTGCGAGCATCTCCATGGACACAACTGGAAGGTGGAGGTGGCGGTACGGGGCAGGGATCTCAACTCCATCGGGATCCTCATCGATTTTAAGGAGCTCAAAAGGGCCCTGCGGGAGGTCCTGGGCGAACTCGATCACCGTAATCTCAACGAACTCCCGGCCTTTCGGGAACTCAATCCCTCCTCGGAAAACCTGGCCCGGTATATCTTTGATCGGCTTCGGGAACGACTTGCCGGAAAACCGGTCAAGGTCTATCGGGTTACGGTGTGCGAAACCGAAAGGGCCTGTGCCAGTTATCTTGAGGACTGATTCGCTCCGGGTCGCCGAACTCCTGGTAACCCTGCAGGGGGAGGGAAGTGCCGCCGGGTGTCCGGTCTTCCTGGTGAGGCTTTCCGGTTGCAACCTGGCCTGCTCCTGGTGCGACACCCCGGGAACTCGAGCCCCCGAAAGCGGTACCCTTTTCACCCTGACGGAAATCCTTGAGCGCTGGCGGGCCTCCGGGCTGCGCGAGGTGCTTCTTACCGGAGGGGAACCCCTGCTTCAGGAAGGGGTCTATCCTTTGATGGAGGCCCTGCTTTCCGAAGGGGCCCGGATCTATCTGGAAACCAACGGCAGTATCTCCCTTTCCCGGGTCCCCCGGGAGGTGGTCAAGATCATGGATCTCAAAACCCCCTCCTCGGGCATGAGCCGGGCCAACCTCTATACCAACCTCCGTTATCTGGATCGCAAGGATCAGATCAAGTTCGTCATCGCCGACGAGGAAGACTATCGCTGGGCCCGGGAGAAGGTGCAGGAACTGGGGCTTTCCTATTTTACCCAGGTCCTCCTCTCCCCGGCCTGGGGAAGGATGCCTCCTCCCAAACTGGCCCGCCTCATCCTGCAGGACCGTCTGCCGGTAAGATTCCAGCTTCAGCTACACAAGTTGCTGGATCTTCCCTAGGATCTTTCCCGAGGCCGGGGTGTACGTTTCAGGGTTACGCCCAGAAGAAAGAGGGTGAGTCCCAGCAACAGCAGGGCCAGGACGGAGAGCAGGAGATGCCCGGAACGCATGTTTCGGTGGAAGATGATCCCCAGAGCGGTAAGGGTAACCGCCAGCATAAAGAGGGCCGGAAGGAGGGTGAACCCGCGCGGTCTTCCGGACACGGTCAACCACACCGTAAGGGCCAGAAGGGCAAGAGCCGCCAGAAGTTGATTGGCCGCTCCCATGAGGGGCCAGATCTTTTGCCAGGCCCCGGAGAAGGCCAGAGCCGCGGAAAGCCCTACCGCCACAAGGGTAAAGGCCACCCGGCTCCGGGGGGTGGAAACATGTTCCCCCTCCCGGGAGAAGAGTTCCTCGAGCATAAAGCGGGCCACGCGCGTGGCGGTGTCCAGAGAGGTGAGGGCGAAGGCCGAGACCGCCAGGGCGGCAAAGGCCCGTCCCTTTTCCGGAGGGATCCCCAGGGCGGAGAAGAAACCCGCCACCCCGGTGGCAAAGGTGGCGATGGGCCCCCGGGTATGAAGGAGCCCCTGATAATCGGTCAGACTCAGACCCACCACGGCACAGAGGGAGATGACGCCCAGTAACCCTTCGAGAAGCATGGCCCCGTAGCCCACCCAGCGGGCCTGTGATTCCCGGGCCACCTGTCTGGCGGTGGTGCCGGAGCCCACCAGGGAATGGAAACCGGAGATGGCCCCGCAGGAGGTGATCACAAACAGGATGGGAAAGAGGGGACCTAACTGGTTGGAAAAACCGGTAAAGGCCGGAAGCTCTATCCTGGGAGGATGGAGGAGAAGGCCGCAGAAGGCCCCCAGGAGAAGACCGTAGAGGAGAAAGGCATTGAGGTAATCGCGGGGCTGAAGCAGGAGCCATACCGGAAAGACCGCGGCCACAAAGATATAGGCAAAGAGAAGGAGTCTCCAGGTGGTTTCCGGGAGATGGAGGGGCCATCGGAACCCGGCCCAGATGGAGAGAAGGAGCCCCAGGATCCCCAGAAGGGTAAGGCCTCCCAGGGGAAGATGAACCCGGTAATAGAGTATTCCGAAGATCACGGCCAGGAGGAGGAAACCCAGGGAAGCGGTGGCCACCGGGGGAGAGGCCACGAAGGTCTTGGCCACAATCACATCAAAGGCAGCCACCACCAGGATCAGGGTAGCTACGGCAAAGAGCAGAAACCCCTTCTGGGCCACCGGCCCCAGATACTGCCGCAGGATTTCCCCGATGGAACGCCCCTCGTGCCGCAGGGAGGCCATGATGGAACCCATGTCGTGGACCCCACCGGCGAGGACCGCTCCCAGGACCAGCCAGAGGAAGACCCCCAGCCATCCATAGGAGGCGGCCAGGATAGGACCCACGATGGGCCCGGCCCCGGCTATGGAGGCAAAATGATGCCCGAAAAGCACCGGCGTGGAGGTGGGAACGAAATCCAGACCATCCCGCAACCGATGGGCCGGGGTGGGACGCCGATCGTCCACCCCAAACCAGCGCGAAAGAAGCCTCCCGTAAAAGATGAAACCGGCCAGGAATATAGCCCCGGCCAGAAGGACCAGCGACCGGGCCGACATGTCCCTAATTGAAAGGGCTTTTCCGCCCCTTGTCAACCGAAAAAAGTCCTCTATAGTAGGAGCCAAATCAATATTCGTTTATTTTTGGTTTATTTTTAGATATTTATGTTTATCCTCAGAGAAGACTCCGAAACCTATCGGGTGGCCCTGGAGGCCGCACCCCTTCTGGTGATCGATGCGGACTTTCGCGTACGTTACATGAACAGTACGGCCCGAAAAGAATACCGGTACGAGGGAGCCCTTCCGGTACCCTGCTATACCCTCTCCCACGGACTCGAAGAACCCTGCCCCGGGGAATGTCCCCTGAGGAGCATCCTGGCCACCGGACAACCCCGGGTATGTATCCATCGCCACCGCCATGAGGAAATCCAGCGTTACGAAAAAATCCTGGCCTCCCCGGTGTACGACACCCGGGGACACCTGCGGGGCATCGCGGAGATCCTGGTGGACATCACTCCTCAGATAGAGGAAGAACGGCAAACCCGCAGAGAACTCGAATCTTTGCTCGAGGCCCTGGATACCCCCAGGCTGGGAATCCTCATCCTTGACGGAACTTCCAGGGTGATCTGGGCCAATCAGGGCACCGAGGTCCTCTTCGGCCTTCCTCGAGACCAGATCCTGGGGAAGGATCGAACCACCCTTCTGGATGGGAAGACAGGCCCTGGAGAGGAGGGAGGGAGCCGGGAGATATATCTTTCTCCTCAAGGGTCCCTCCCGGGACGCTGGCTGGAGGGCTTCAGCCATCCCATCCATAAAGGACTCTATGCCGGAGGACGGGTGGAATTTTATCGGGATATTACCCCGCGCAAGCAGATGGAATTACAACTCCAGGAGGCCAGGAAAAGGGAGGCCCTGTGCCGGGTAGCCGGCGGACTGGCCCATCAATTCAATAACCTCCTTATGGTCATCCAGGGCCTCAGCGAGCTGGTGCTTCTGGATCTGGGTCAGGAACACCGCCTATCTTCCCATATTCAGCGCATCCTCCAGGCCTGCCACCGGGGAGCGGAGATCATCCGTAAACTCCTCTCCTTCTCTGGCCAGAGGGTAGAACCCGAACAAACCCTGAATCTTTCCGAATTCCTGAAAAGAGCGGAACCCTTGCTGCGCAGTTCCGCTGGAAAGCGGATCAAACTGTATGTGGAAGTTCCTCCCGAACCCCTTCTCCTCAGGGGCAATGAAGAGATATTGCTCCAGATCCTTCTTCCCCTGGTGGCCAACGCCCGCGAAGCCATGCCCCGGGGAGGAGAACTCCGGATGAAGGCCTATCGTAAGGATCAGGAAGTCTGCCTGGAGATAAAAGACACCGGAAGGGGCATCCCGGAGGAGGATCTCCCCCATATCTTCGATCCCTTTTTCACCACCAAGGAGCTGGGAGCCGGGCTGGGGCTCTCGGTAGTCTCGGGATCGGTAAGGGCCCTTAAAGGACGCATCGAGGTGGAAAGCTTCCCCGGTCGGGGGACCCTCTTTCGCCTGTATTTCCCTTCAGTCTAGTCCCGTAGGGAAAGGTGCTCCCGGATATAGTTCACCACCTCCCCGGGATCGTCGAGCACGGTGAACAGGGCGAGATCCGACTCGGAGATCTTTCCCCCGGAAAGGACCGTGTTTCGCAGCCACTCCACCAGTCCCTGCCAGTATTCGCGCCCCACCAGCACCACCGGAACCGGACGAATCTTGCGGGTCTGAACCAGGGTGATCACCTCAAAGAGTTCGTCCAGGGTACCGTAACCCCCGGGAAGGAACACAAAGGCCACCGCATACTTGGCCATGAGCACCTTGCGCACGAAAAAGTAGCGCACCTCCAGCTTCAGGTTGGCATAGGGATTGGGCTCCTGTTCCAGGGGAAGCCGGATGTTGATGCCCACGGACCAGCCTCCGGCCTCGGCGGCCCCCTTGTTGGCGGCCTCCATAACCCCGGGGCCTCCGCCGGTGATTACGGAGAAACCCGCACGGACCAGTTCCCGGGCGATCTCCTCGGCTTTCTCGTAACAGGGGTCCCCGGGGCGAACCCGGGTGGAGCCGAAGATGGTTACCGCCGGATAGACCCGGGGAAGCTCCTCGAACCCCTCCACAAACTCGGCCATGATTTTGAAAAGCCGCCAGGATTCCCGGGCGGCCAGACCGTTTAATACGTATTGTTTTTCGTCTAACTCCTCTCTCATTCCCGGAACTCCCGCCAGACTTTGAGGGTTTTTATATCCTGATCCAGCACCCGGAGCAAGAAGTTCTCCAGAAGCTTCTCCGCTTCCCGCCAGAGATCCCGGGAAAGTACCACCCGGCTCAGGGCCTCCGGGGAAAGACGTCTCCAGGAACGCAGGAGCCCCCGCACCGGCCCGGACAGAGGCTGATCCTCCTCCCGGGCACATTCCGCACAGACCGCCCCTCCGCGCCGGAAAGAGAAATACACCCTTTCGGCCAGGGTCCTCTCACAGACCAGACAGACCTCCATTTCCGGGGCCCAGCCCAGGAGCGTAAGCAGACGATATTCGAAATAGGCCTTGAGCCCCGGAAGCTCCGGGGTTCGATCCAGGGTCTCCAGGGCCTCCCGCAGAAGGGGAAAGATCTCCCGTCCCTCGGCCGGAGGAGAAGACCGTTCGCACAGCTCCAGGAAATAGGAGGCCAGCACAAAGGCTCGGGGATGGGTGCGCAGGGTTTCCGGAGCCCAAAGAAGATCCGCGGCCTCAAGGATAGGGGCCAGCCCCCGCCGGGGGGGACGCAGATAGACCCGCAGAAGATGTCCGGGTTCCAGTTTGTTCACAAACCGGCGCCGGCTCCGCCGGGCCCCCTTGGCCACAGCCGCAAAACGTCCTTTCTCCCCGGAGATGAACTGTATCCAGAGATCGCTTTCGGAGATCTCCTGCACCGAAAGGACCAGGGCCTCAAAAGGCTTGAGCACCTCAGAATTTCCAGAAATAAAAAATCAGCGCTAAAACCAGTAAAACCCCCAGAACCGCAACCACCCACCAGAGCTTGCGGGAGGAGGAAACTTCTCCCCGGATAGGCCCCAGAGTATCCCGGCCCTTCTGGGGACGCACTTCCCGATAACGGGCCAGAACATCACCGGGATCCAGCCCCACCGCCTCGGCATAGGCCCGAAGATACCCCACAATATAGACCTCTCCGGGTAGTTCCTCCCAGCGTTCCTCCTCGATGGCTTCCAGGAAACGGCAACTGATCTTGGTCTCAGCGGCAATTTCCGGCAAGGAGAGCCCCTGACGTTCCCTTATCTCGCGTAAATAAGCACCCAATCCCGTTCCGGAAGACATTTAAATAAATACCTTGATGAAAGCCTGTTCTTTAAGCTCTTTTATCCACTTTTGGAAATATTCGTCAAGGGCTTGTTGATAGAGCTTCTGACGGATCTCCTCCTGAACCTCGGCCAGGGGCTTGGTGGGCTGGGCCTTAACCGAAAGGACCCGGAGGATATACCACCGATTACCCACCCGCACCGGTGGAGTAATCTCTCCGGGCCGGGCCCCGGACAGGACCTTGCGCATCTCCGGAGCCAGTTCGTTGAACTTAAAACGCCCCAGATCCTTTCCGCTTCCGGGAATTTCGGTGTACTTGCGGGATACCACCAGAAAATCGCCCCCTTTCTGGAGCTCCTTCCAGGCCTGACGGATGCGCCCCTCATCCGAAGTAACAATGGCGGCAAGATGATATATCCGCTCCTCACTGGAGAGATAATGCTCCCGGTAGTAGCGTTTCACGTCCTCATCGGTAATTACAATACGGGCCTGTACACTTACCTGAATCAGTTTCATCTTGCGCAGCTGTTCCCTTATCTGTTTGCGGTATTCCTCCGGGGTCAACCCCTGCTCCTTAAGGAAACGACGGAAGGCCTCCCGGCCCCCCAGGCGTTTTATAACCCTCTGCAGGAAGGCCTCCACTTCCTGGTCGCTCACCCGGATCTTATACTTACGAACCGCCTGTTCGATGAGTTTCTCCTGGATGAGCCTTTCCAGCACCTCCTTTCGGATCTGGTGTACTATTTTCTGTTCCTCCAGAGGGTCCTTAACCCCGGCCAGATACTTCCGATAGAGGGGAAGGGCCGCCTCATCCACCTCGGAAAGGGTGATGACCTCGTTATTCACCACCGCAGCGATGCGGTCCACTATCTTGCCCCAGGCTGTCCCCCAGAACAGCAGCATCAGACACCAGCATAAAAGCCCTCTTTTAGTGAGCATGGATTTCCTCCGGCAGGATTTCTCCTAGATTTTAACCGCGGAGAAGCCGGGCCGCACGCAGGGCTTCGGCCAGCACCGGCCCCTGAACCCGCACCCGGAGCTGCCCTTTACGGGTATAGCGCACCCAGCGAAATCCCTCGGAAAGGGCTCGGATACCCCGGCGGTAAAACTCCTCCGGTCCTCCGAGGTGGAAGACCAACTCCTCTCCCCGGGCCTCCAGTTTGAGAACGCGCAGATGGCGAAGAAGGATTTTCAGACGGGTAAGATCCAGGAGATGACGGGCCTCCGGGGGAGGATCCCCGAAACGATCCTCCAGGGCCTCCTCGAAACGGCCCAACTCCTCCTCGGTTCGCACCAGGGAAAGTTCGCGGTAAAGGTGCAGGCGCTGTTCCACGTCCGGCACGTAGGTCTCCGGGAAATAGGCGGGGATCCGCAGGTTGACCTCGGGTTCCGGCACCTCCTCGATCCTTTCGCCCTTGAGTTCCCGCACCGCCTTTTCCAGGATCTCCAGGTAGAGATCATAGCCCACCGCGGCGATATGTCCGGTCTGGGCGGTTCCGAGCAGGTTCCCGGCCCCCCGGATCTTGAGATCACTCAGGGCCAGACGGAAACCGGACCCCAGCTCGGTAAACTGCAGCAGGGCCTTAAGACGCTTCCGGGCCTCCTCGGTGAGCCCGGTAAGGGAAGGGACCAGAAGATAAGCGTAGGCCTGCACGTTCCCGCGCCCCACCCGTCCCCGAAGCTGGTAGATCTCCGAAAGCCCGAAACGATCGGCCCGGCAGACGATAATGGTATTGGCCGAAGGGATATCCAGTCCGCTCTCGATGATGGTGGTACAGACCAGGACATCTATTTCCCGCCGCACAAAACGAGCCATGACTTCCTCGAGTTCCCGGGGGGGCATCTGACCGTGCGCCACCGCCACCCGGGCCTCGGGGACCAGGCGTTTCACCCAGCTTGCCAGGGCCGAAAGCCCCCGCACCCGGGGATAGACGAAAAAGACCTGGCCTCCCCGGGAAAGCTCTCGCTGAATAGCCTCGCGCACGATTTCGGGCTCCATCTTGGCCAGCACGGTCTTTACCGGAAGGCGCCCCGGGGGAGGGGTTTCGATCACCGAAAGATCCCGAATCCCCAGGAGGGACATCTGCAGGGTCCGGGGAATGGGAGTGGCGGAAAGGGCCAGTACATCCACGGTCTTCTTGAGTTCTTTGAGGCGTTCCTTGTGTCGTACCCCGAATCGATGTTCCTCATCGATGATCAGGAGTCCCAGATCCCGGAAACGCACATCCGGGGAAAGGAGACGCTGGGTCCCGATGATCACCTGGATCTCACCGGAAGCCAGGGATCGCAGGGTTTTCCGTTGCTCCGCCTGGGGACGGAGCCGGGAAAGTATCCCCACCCTTACCCCGAAAGGCCCCAGACGCTCGGAGAAGGTCCGGTAGTGCTGCTCGGCGAGCACCGTGGTAGGCACCAGCACCGCCACCTGTTTCCCGTCACGCACGGCGAGCATAGCGGCCCGCAGGGCCACCTCGGTCTTCCCGTAGCCCACATCCCCGGCGAGCAGCCGGTCCATGGGCCGGGGGCTCTGCATATCCGAAAGGACCTCGGCGATAGCCGCTTCCTGATCCGGGGTCTCCTGATAAGGAAAGGTGGCCTCGAATTCCCGAAAAACCAGATCCGGGGGAGAGAAGGCGTGCCCCCGGGCCACGCGACGGGCGGCGTAAAGGGCCACCAGCTCCTGAGCGATCTCCTGGATGGCCTTCTTGACCTTCTCCTTACGCCGGGCAAAGGCCTTTCCCCCCAGTCGATCCAGGCGGGGCGGACGATCGTCCACCCCCACATACCGGTGGATCTCCCCCAGACGATCCACCGGGAGATAGAGCTTGTCGCCCTGGGCGTATTCCACCAGAAGGAATTCCCCGGGAACCCCTCCGATCTCAAGCCTTACCAGCCCCCGATAGAGGCCGATTCCATGTTCCCGGTGCACCACATAATCACCGGGGCGTAATTCCTCGAGCTGAAGCGCCGCCCGAAGCCGACGGGGACGCTCGGTACGCGGAGATTTCCCGAAGAGTTCGCTCTCGGATAGAACCACCAGGGTCATCTCCGGCCAGAAAAACCCCTCGGGCAGATCCCCTACCACTACCTCCACCGGAACGATCCAGCGAAAGTCCCGCAGGGGGGCTTCGCACACCGGAGGCGCTTCCTTGAGGATCTCCTCCTGGACCAGAAGTTCAGCCAGGCGTTCCGCCGAGGTGGGGGCGGAGAGGACCAGCACCAGGTGGTCTCCCTCCTCCAGCACCCTTCGAAGGAGGGCGAGCCCCCGTTCGAGCCCCCGGGCGGGCAGATCCGGGGAGATCAGAACCGAGGCCGGACGCAACCCCGGATCGAGGGAATCGGCCACCGGCAGTTCCCGCACCTCCATCCTCACCGAATCCCGGAACATGCGCTCCGTTTCCTCCGGGGTAAGAAAGACCTCCTCGGGTTCCACCAGGAGTTTTCTTTCCATCCGGCGGGCCGCCGCCAGAATCCTCTCCCAGCAAAAGGACACCTTCTCCCGGAGTCTCTCCGGTTCAAAGAGGACCACCGGAACCCCTGCCGGGAGAAAATCCCTCAGACTCTCCAGGGAGGGAAAGAGCAGGGGCAACCAGAATTCCCCCGGTTCCAGGAACTGACGCCGGGCCACCTCCTCCCGCAGGCGAAACACCAGCTCCGAGGGACGGCGACGGCTCTCGGCCCTGAGCCGCAGTTTTTCATAGACGGATTCCGCATTCCCGCCCAGGAAGACCTCGCGTACCGGAAAGATATAGGCCTCCTCCAGGGTCTGAAGGGTGCGCTGGGTCTGGGGATGAAAGACCCGGATTTCCTCCAGCGTATCCCCGAAAAAGTCCAGCCGCAGCGGCCCCTCATAGCCCGGAGGCCACAAATCGATTACTCCCCCTCTTACGGCCAACTCCCCTACCCGTTGCACCACACCGGAGCGTTCGTATCCCAGCCCCACCAGTTTTTCCAGAAGGGATTCCCGGGGGAAATCCTCCCCGGGAACCAGATATTCATAGACCTCGCGCAGGACCCCGCGGGGAGGCAACCGTCGCAGGAGGGCCTCCACCGAGGTGGCCACCAGGCCGGGCCTTCCGAGAAGAAGATCCGCCAGGACCTCCATCCGGGAAGCTTCCTCCTCCGGGGAGGGCAGGACCTCGGCAAAGGGAGGGTGTTCCGGTGCCGGAAAGAGCTTGATCTCTAAGGAGGAAAAGACCCTGAAGGCCTGAACAAAGGCCCGGGCTTCTTTATCTTCGGGAAAAAGAAGGAGGAGGGTCTGGGGAAGGGTTAAGCGGGATAGGAGCAGGGCCAGGGAGACCGGCCGGAGTCCACCCAGCCGGAGCACCGGCCCCTCGCCCCGCAGACTCTCCTGGAGCCGTGAGAGTAGGGATCTAACCCCCCGCTCTCGGGCTGCCCCGAGCTCCGGAGATTCACCACCCGTCTCCGGCCATATCTGCACCGCCTAACCCACACCTTCGGCCCGGAGAAATAAAACCCTTCCAACACCACCGAATCGAAACTAAAGGGCCCGGCTTTCCGCCAGGGGATACACACTAACCACCCGATGTCCGCCCCGGGACTCGAATTTCACCACCCCATCGATCTTGGCAAACAGGGTAAAATCGCGTCCCATACCCACGTTCACCCCGGGACGAATCCTGGTCCCCCGCTGGCGCACCAGGATGTTTCCGGCCCTGACCACCTGACCGTCGTAACGCTTAACCCCCAGGCGCTTGCTGTGACTGTCGCGCCCGTTTCTCGAGGCCCCACCGGATTTCTTATGGGCCATAACTTACCTCCTACCCCACAATCTCTTCGATACGGAGCACGGTGTAGTACTGCCGGTGCCCGCGCTTGCGTTTATAATTTTTACGCCGTTTCTTCTTAAAGACAATGATCTTCTTGCTCCTGCCCTGCTCCAGGATGGTGGCCTTCACCCGGGCTCCCTCTACCAGAGGCGTTCCCACCCGGGGCTCTCCCTCGCCGGCCACCAAAAGCACCTCGGAAAGCTCTACCGTATCCCCCGGCTCCCCCGGAAGTTTTTCCACCCGAAGGACCTCACCCGGAGCCACCTTGTACTGTTTTCCACCCGTCTTGATCACCGCAAACACCACGACCCCTCCTTCCGCGAAATCCGCTGCATTTTTATGTCTCTTCAGCGGATTGTCAAGGCCCGCCGATCTCCCTCCGGGGTTTCCCCAGATAGTATCCCTGCGCCAGATCGATCCCTACCTCCCTGACCTTGCGAAAGATTTCCTCATCCTCCACGAATTCGGCGATGGTCTTAATATCCAGGGTCCGGGCCAGGGTCACCGCACTCTGCACCAGGGCCAGATCCACCTTGTTCCTGGCCATGGAACGGATAAAATCCCCCTCGATCTTAAGATAATCTATGGGAAAATGTTTAATATAGGTAAAGGAAGAAAAACCGGAACCAAAATCATCCACTGCAAATTTAAAGCCGTCTTTTTTAAGCTTACGTACAAAATCACGCAAAATTTTTAGATTCTTTACTGTTTCTCGCTCCGTAAGTTCGAAAACGATTCTGTGCGGAGGGACATCATATTTACGCAGGATATGCCGCACCTCCTCGATAAAGGAGGGAAGCACCAGGGACTTGGGCGATAGATTGAAGAAAAATTCCACCTCGGTGGATTCGGCGGAGATCTTTCGAACCGCATTCTCCAGCAGGGTGAGATCCATCCGCTGGAGAAGACCACTGGTCTCGGCGATATGGATAAACTCCCGGGCCGGGAGAATCCGACCATCGGGTTGTTCAATACGCATAAGCACCTCGTAGGCCCGGGCCTCCAGGGTATGCACATCCACTATGGGCTGGAAGTAGGGCAAGACCCTCTTCTCTTCCACCGCGGTGGAGAGGATGGAGCTCTTCTTCAGGACCTCCTCGGCGATAAGGGACAGATCCTCCGGACTGGGAAGGGCCACCTTGTTCTTGCCCTCCCTCTTGGCCTTGTAAAGCATGTTGTCCGCGATAAGGAAAAGCTGCTTGGCATCCCGGGCATGGTCCGGAAAAACAGCGATCCCGATGGAAGCCGTGGCCTTGACCTTTCGCCCCTCCGGAGAAACCAGGGAGAATTCTTCGATATTCTTGAGAAGACGCAGGGCCACCGAGTAGGCCTGTTCCTCGCCGGCATAGGGCAGAACCATGGCAAACTCATCGCCCCCGTAACGGGCCACCAGATCCTCCTTCCGGAACATGTCCCGAAGGATACCGGCGATCCCCTTGAGCATCTGATCGCCAAACTCATGGCCGTAGGCATCGTTGATCAACTTGAAATTGTCTATATCCACGATTAGAAAGGCAAATTTATAATTATGTCTCCGGGCCCTCTCCACTTCGTAATCCAGCAACTCCCAGAGGACCCGCTGATTGTAAAGCTCGGTAAGGGGATCGCGGGTGGCGTAGTATTCCAGCTCCTTGGTGTACTTGTGGATAGCCTTGGCTGAGCCCACAATATTGAGCAGCGTGGGAAGCACACTCTGCACCGCCAGCCCCTTGATCTCGCTCTGGACATCCAGGAGATTCATCCCCAATCCCAGCGCTCCGCCTATCAGAGGCTTCTCCAGCACCAGGACCCGGGTATAGGCCTCCAGGTCCTCCACGGGACGTTTCTCCGGGGAGCGTTTGGTTTCCACCTCCCGGTGGATATAAGTAATGCCCGCTTCCTTCTCCCAGGCCCCGGATGACCGCAAATGTTTCTCGATCAATTCCTCCACCCTCCGCTGACAATCCCCGTGCACCCTGGTGTTCCAGAAAATATAGGCGTAAAAATCCTCCCCCTCCTCCCTGAAGATCACAAAAAAGAAGGTAAAACATATCTTGTCCGAAATACCATCTAAGGCATTTATTACTATATACTCCCAATCTATAACCGCTTCGGAAGTAATAACAAAGTTTTCGAGAAATTTCATTTGGAATTCAAGAATATCTTTGTCTATAGCGATCTTTCGCACTCGATCCACGAAATAAGCCACCTCGTCTCTTATGGAATTGAATTCCTGGAAGCTGAAGTCGATCCTTTCGATGTTCAGTTCGGAAAGATCCGAGACCTTGCGAATGCGTTCCAGTTCGCGGTGGAGGCCCTCGATCTTTTTACTTATCTTGGTGCGAAGCACATAACTTATCAGGGCAGCCACCAGCAGGGGAAAAACGAAGAGCAACCCCAGGATAACCAGGATCTTCCGTTTTATGTAACTGAATTCGCTCTCCAGGTCGTATTCAATCTGAATGACTCCCAGGATATCCCCGGACTTGGCCTCCGTATGGCAGGCTATGCATTCGTATTTGGCCACGATGGGCTTGACCAGAAAAAGACGGCTTTCTTCCAGCTGTCTCCATTCTTTTCCCTGCGTGAAAGCCCTTCTCACCTTCGGAAGGCCATTAAGATGCTGCATGGAACGGGGAGTAAAGAGATAGATCTTTACCTGATTGTTCTGATTCAGGCTTTCAAAGATCCGGATTATTTCCAGGAGCTCCGAGGACTTGACCCCTTTGCGCATAAGCTGATAAAGGCTGTTAAAGATGGTCTCGGAGACGGTATAGGCATTCTGCAGGGCCACGGTCTCCAGGCCTTTTTTCATTTCCAGATAAAGGGAGACACTGATCAGGACCGAGCCTATCAGGGCACCACAGAAGGCCACAAAGACCAGAAAACAGGAAAGTCTCTTGGAAATAAAGACACGATTACCTTCTTCCGTTTCGGAAGGCGCCGTCAAACCAAATCTCCGTGGGCCCGATTTTTCTATAGATTTGAAACTTTAAATGATTTCGTCCTCCCCGGCAATATATTTTCGGCGGCAGCGCTCCAGGACCTCAAAGAGAAGACCGATCACCTCGGCAAAGACCGGATAGAGTTTTTCTTCCAGCCACTGCAATCTCCTCTCCATGGCGCAGCCGGCCCCGCATTCCCGCAGGAATTGCTCGTACTCATCGACCAGACTGTGGAGCTTTCGGTGCGGATCCTGGACCCTTTCCACCAGGGCCGCTATCTCCGGATCACGGGGACGCCAGACCGCCAGCACCCTCCCTAGGTAGCAGCGGGTGGGGTCCCTTTCCACCTGTGGAACTTCGTTCCTGAGCACGGCCTCGATCACCCGGCAGCGCCACATGATATGGGCGAGCACCGCCTCCTGAAGGGCCAGGGCGCAGGGCAGACCCTTTATTTCCAGACCGCCTTCCTTTACCTGAAAGAGCTGGTTTATTCTCTCCAGTTCCTCCACGCTCTCCTTAACCCCCTTGAGGGTAAAGTTGAGCTCGGTGCTCAAATCCGAGAAGGTGGCTGCGGTGCCGGTAAGACGCTCCGACTGCTGCGACAGCCCTTCCACCTCGGAGACCACCCGTTCCAGACTTCCAGAGATCTGGGAGACCACCGCCGTCTGTTCCTCCACCGCGCTGGCGATGGTGTTGGCGTGTTCGTTGAGTTCCACCACGGTACGGGTAATCTCATCCGTAGCCGAGACCGCCTGTTCCACGCCCTCCTGGATTCTCCGGATGGTCTCGGTGATACGCTCCGTGGCCTCGGCGGTCTGGCGGGCCAGTTCCTTGACCTCGTTGGCCACCACGGCAAAGCCCTTGCCGGCCTCCCCGGCTCGGGCCGCCTCGATGGTAGCGTTTAAGGCCAGGAGATTGGTCTGATCGGCGATGGTCCGGATCACCTCCACGATGCTCCCGATCTCCCGGGCCTGGTCCCCCAGGGATTTCACCACCTGATCGGTAAGTTCCGCCTTTTCCCGGGCCTCACCGGTGGCCTGCGCGGTGCGACTCACACTCTGGGAAATCTCGTTTATGGCCTGGTTGAGTTCCTGGGCCGCCCGGGTAACTTCCTCCACCGATTCCCGGGTGCTCACTATGGCCCGGGCGATATCCTCGGAAAAACGCTGCAGTTCCTCCGCCCCGGAGCTCAGACTTTCTCCGGAACTACGGACCACCCCCTCGGAGACCCCCTGAAGCTCGCTCTGCACCTTAACCGCCTGAAGGGTGCGGGAGATGAAATTGGAAAGCCCCCGGGCGGCCTCGGCCAGAACCCGTACTTCCTCAAGCCTGGCCCGGGGGATCTCCACCCGCAGGTCTCCGGCCCCCAGGTGTCGAAAGACCTCGGTGATCTCCGAAAGGGGACGAATGATGGTCCTCCGGGTGAAAAGGAAGATGGCGATCAACAGGGCCACGAAAACCACCATAGCCACCATCAGGGCCGATTCGAGATAACGCTTGCTCCGCTGGGCCACCCCCTCGATCACCTTGACCACCTGATCCGAGGCCTTAAGGAGGCGTTCGTTATTCTCGCGTATAAAACGCAGGTGTTCCTCAAAGGAAGGATCCTGCGGGGAAAGTTTTTCCAGCACCCGGAGCTCCCCCTTAAACCGATTCCAGAGGGCCAGATTCCTCCTCAGGGCCTCCTGGGCGGCCTTCTCCTTCTGCACCAACGGATCCCTCTGCACCATCCGGAGATTGCGCTCGTAGAGGGCTATGGACTCCTCCAGTCGTTCCGCGTTCCGGGAAGAAGGGTTGCGTACGAATTCATAAAGTTCCTTGGTCATCCTCTGGGTGAGCATTCGCTGACGTCCGGCCAGGTTAACCAGCCGCACCAGATCGTCCTGATAGCGAAAGAGATACCACACCGCCCCCAGGGAAAAGAGTTGCAGGAGAAAGAGGATACCCAGCCCCAGCAGTAAAAGCCTGCGCAGGGAAAAGAGCCGCATAGTTTTCCTCCTTAAAAGTCTAGTCTCGGAATATATTTTTGCCTCTGTATCTTTTGTATCTTTTTATCCAGGAAAATCAAGGGGGATTTATCTTTTTCGGGCTGGAGGATACGGGATTTCTAGGCCGCGGCTACGGCCTCGCGCCGGCCGCAACACTTCTTGTATTTCTTTCCGCTTCCGCAGGGGCAGGGGTCGTTGCGCCCGATCTTCTGCCGGCGGATGGGTTCCTGACGGGGGCGTTCGGCCTCCGCGCCCTCCTCGCCCCGCCCGTAGCGCAGGCGCATCCTCCGACGACGCCGCTCCTCCTCCATGCGCTGAACTTCCTCTTCCCGCACCACCTGCACCCGGAAGAGATAAGCCAGAGTCTGCTCCCGGATACGATTTAAAAGATCCTCAAAAAGCTCGTAGGCCTCGCGCTTGTATTCCTGAAGAGGATCCTTCTGCCCGTAGCCCCGAAGCCCCACACTCTCGCGCAGATGGTCCATGGTGAGGAGGTGATCCTTCCAGAGGGCATCAATGGTCTGAAGGAGGAACATCTTTTCCAGATACCGCAGAAGCTCCGGCCCGGTCTCTTCCTCCTTGCGGCGATAGAAGGATAGGGCCTCTTCGGAGAGTTTTTCCGCCAGGGCCTCGGTGTCCTCCGGGACCTCCGAAAGATCCGGGGCAAAACCGAAGACCGCCCGGAAACGCTCGGAAAGCCCCTTAAGATCCCATTCCGCGGGGGGCTTTTCCTCCCGGAATTCCTCCACGATCCCCTCGCATACATCCCGGATCATGTCCTCGATCCAGTCTCTCACCGATTCCGCGGAAAGGATCTCCCGGCGCTGCCGGTAAATGGTCTCCCGCTGGAGATTCATCACATCGTCGTATTCCAGGAGGTGCTTCCGGATCTCGAAGTGCTGGGCCTCGACCTTCTTCTGGGCCTGCTCTATGGCCTTGGAGAGCCAGGGATGTTCAATGGGCTCGCCCTCCTCCATGCCGAGCTTGTCCATGAGGCCCTTGATCTTTTCCGAGCCGAAAAGACGCAGAAGCTCGTCTTCAAGGGAGAGGTAAAAGCGGGAGGATCCGGGATCGCCCTGGCGCCCGGCCCGGCCGCGCAACTGGTTGTCAATGCGCCGGGACTCGTGGCGCTCGGTCCCGATGATGTGAAGCCCGCCGAGGGCCTTCACCTTTTCGTAGTCGGCCTGACACTGACGGACCTTCTCGTAGAGGACCTCGGCCCAGCGCTCGGGATACTTTTCCGTGGGGTCGCGCCCCTCCCGGGCCATGGAAAGGGCCTCGTGCCAGGCCCGCTCGTCAATCTGGGAAAGATCATAGCCCTCACGCTCAAGCTCCTCCTTGGCCAGCCCCTCGGGGTTTCCCCCAAGGAGGATGTCCACCCCGCGGCCGGCCATGTTGGTGGCGATGGTCACCGCGTGGGGGCGTCCGGCCTGGGCGATGATGGCCGCCTCGCGCTCATGATACTTGGCGTTTAGCACCTGGTGCGGGATCTTTTTGCGCTTGAGCATCTTCGAGAGCCGCTCGCTCTTTTCTATGCTCGTGGTCCCCACCAGCACCGGGCGCCCCTTCCGGTAAAGCTCCTCGATCTCCCGCACCACGGCCTCAAACTTCTCCCGCTCGGTGCGATAGACCACATCCGGGTAATCGATGCGAATCATGGGTTTGTTGGTGGGGATGACCACCACGTCAAGGTTATAGATCTCCTTGAACTCCGCGGCCTCGGTCTCCGCGGTGCCGGTCATGCCGGCGAGCTTTTCGTACATGCGAAAGTAGTTCTGGAAGGTGATGGAGGCCAGGGTCTGGTTCTCGGACTCGATCCGCACCCCTTCCTTGGCCTCGATGGCCTGGTGCAGCCCGTCGGACCAGCGGCGCCCGGGCATGAGCCGCCCGGTAAACTCGTCCACGATGATCACCTGCCCGTCCTTAACGATATAGTCCACATCCCGGTGAAAGAGATGGTGCGCCCGCAGGGCCTGAT
Organism: Thermodesulfobacteriaceae bacterium; assembly: GCA_015494725.1. GTDB lineage: Bacteria > Desulfobacterota > Thermodesulfobacteria > Thermodesulfobacteriales > Thermodesulfobacteriaceae > Thermosulfurimonas_A. The sequence goes on from WGAR01000161.1 coordinate 33,788, forward strand.
GGATGTGATGCACCAGGTTCACGTGCCGCGGATCGTAAAGATTGGGGATCCCGAGGAGCCGCTCCACCTCGGCCACCCCTTCCTCGGTAAGCACCACCGTCCTGGTCTTCTCCTCAATGGTGAAGTGTTTATCCTTCTTGAGGTTGCGTACCAGCTTGTCGATCTCGTAGTAGATCTCGGTGGACTCCTCCGAGGGGCCGGAGATGATGAGCGGGGTCCGGGCCTCGTCAATAAGAATGGAGTCCACCTCATCCACGATGGCGTAGTAGTGATCACGCTGCACCATGTCCTCAAGGGAATACTTCATGTTGTCGCGCAGATAATCGAAGCCGAACTCGTTATTGGTGCCGTAGGTGATGTCACAGGCGTAGGCCTTCTTGCGTTCGGGATCCTCCATGCCGGAGACGATGACCCCTACGGAAAGCCCCAGGAAACGATAGATGGCCCCCATCCATTCGGCATCCCGCCGGGCGAGATAATCGTTCACGGTGACGATGTGCACCCCGCGCCCGGTAAGGGCATTGAGATAGGCCGGAAGGGTGGCCACCAGGGTCTTACCCTCGCCGGTCTTCATCTCGGCGATCTTTCCCTGGTGAAGGACGATCCCGCCCATGAGCTGAACGTCGAAGTGCCGCATCCCGAGGACCCTTCGGGCGGCCTCCCGCACCACGGCAAAGGCCTCGGGAAGAAGATCATCCAGCGTGGCCCCGCGGGAGAGCCGTTCCTTGAACTCCGCGGTCTTGGCCGCAAGCTCGTGATCCTTGAGCCTGCGCATCTCGGGCTCCAGCGCATTGATGCGCTCCACGATGGGCCGGAGCTTCTTCAGCTCCCGCTCGTTCTTGGTCCCCACGATCTTGGCCGCAATCTTGGTAAAAAGTCCCATG
>WGAR01000162.1 GCA_015494725.1 Thermodesulfobacteriaceae bacterium
GCAGCGCCTGGAACGTGGGGTCCATTTTTCGCACCGCGGATGCGGCCGGATGGTCCCATCTTCATCTCTGCGGCATCACCCCCGCTCCGCCGCATCCGGGAATAAGCAAGACCGCCCTGGGGGCGGAAAGATGTGTGTCCTGGTCGTATCACCCCGATGCGGTGGAGGTGATAGAGCGTCTGCGGGGAAAGGGCTGGACGGTATGGGTGCTGGAGACCGGGGGAGAGCCCTGGCATCCCGAAGACCCGATCCCTGAAGGCCCTTTCGCGCTGGTGGTGGGGAACGAACTCGCCGGGGTCGATCCGGAGATCCTTTCCCGGGCGCACCGGGTGGTGGAACTTCCCATGCGTGGGTGCAAGCGTTCCCTCAACGTGAGTGTGGCCTTCGGGGTGCTGGCCCTGGGGATCAGCCTGCGGCGCCTCACTCCACGGTGACACTCTTAGCCAGATTCCGGGGCTGATCCACATCGCAGCCCCGTCGCACCGCCATCTCATAGGCAAAAAGCTGCAGGGGCACGGTATAAACCAGCGGAGATAGTTCCCAGGACACCGCAGGGAGTTCCACCAGCTCGGTGGCAAGGGCCGCCAGATCCCGATCGCCCTGGGTCCCGAAGGCCAGGACCGGCCCTCTTCGGGAGCGTACCTCCTGGATATTGGAAAGCATCTTTTCGTAGATCACCCCGGCCTCCCGGGGCGCCAGGGCCACCGTGGGCACGGTCTCTTCGATAAGGGCGATGGGGCCGTGTTTCATTTCCCCGGCGGCATAACCCTCGGCATGGATATAAGAGATCTCCTTGAGCTTGAGGGCCCCCTCCAGGGCCACCGGAAAAAGGATGTTCCTTCCCAGATAGAGGAAGTTCTCCCGACGGAAGTATTTTTCCGAAAGGGAACGTAGTTGAGGGTGGGTGTTCTCGATAATTTGGGTGAGGAGGACGGGAAGGGCGGCCAGCTCCCGGGCCAGGGAGCGCCGGCGGGATTCCTCCATCCTCCCGGTAAGCTCCCCCAGATAGAGGGTGAGAAGGAGCAGGACCGTAAGCTGGGAGGTAAAGGCCTTGGTGGAGGCCACCCCTATTTCCGGGCCGGCGTGGGTATAGATCACCCGGTGAGATTCCCGGGCGATGGTGCTTCCCAGCACGTTCACGATTCCCAGCACCCGGGACCCCAGTTCCCGGGCCAGTCGCAGCCCGGCCAGCGTGTCCGCGGTCTCACCGGATTGAGAAATGACCACGGTGAGGGCATCGGATCGGACCAGAGGGGCCCGATAACGAAACTCCGAGGCCAGGTCCACCTCCACCGGGATTCCGGCCCAGCGTTCCAGGAGATATTTCCCCACCAGACCGGCATGGTAGGAGGTGCCGCAGGCCACAATGAAGATCCGGTTCACTCCCTCGAAGAAATCCCTTTCCAGCCCGGCATCGGAAAGGTCCACCCGACCGTTCTCCGGGTCCATCCGTCCCAGGAGGGTATCCCGAATGGCCTCGGGCTGTTCATAGATCTCCTTGAGCATGAAATGGGGGAACCCCCCTTTTTCGGCCTGAGAGGCATCCCAGGTGATTTCCTGCACCGGGCGGTGAAGCGGTTTCCCGTCCAGTCCGAAGAGACGGACCTCCTCCCGGCTGAGTTCGGCCAGATCCCCATCCTCCAGGAAGATGACCCGCCGGGTCCAGGGCAGGAGGGCGGGGACATCCGAGGCCAGAAAGACCTCCCCCTCCCCCAGCCCCAGGACCAGGGGGCTCTGATTGCGGGCACAGACGATCCTTTCCGGATTCCGTAACCAGATGACCCCCAGGGCGTAGGCTCCCCGCACCTTAAGCAGGGCCCGGCGCACAGCCTCGGAAAGATCCCCGGTCTCCCGCAGGGCCTCCTCGATGAGATGGGCCAGTACCTCGGTGTCGGTTTCGGAGGCGAACCGATGCCCCCGGGCACGCAGTTCCTTCTTCAGGCTATGGTAGTTCTCGATGATTCCGTTGTGTACCACCGCCACCTCACCTGTGCAGTCCTGATGGGGGTGCGCGTTGGTCTCCGAGGGTTCTCCATGGGTGGCCCAGCGGGTGTGTCCCAGCCCCGGAGCCCTTCCGGGGACCTCCAGCCGGGCCAGACTCTCGTCCAGGTCCAGCACCTTGCCCTTGACCCGGTGCAGGAAAAGCCCCTCCCGGGCGAAAAAGACCACCCCCGCCGAATCGTAGCCCCGATATTCCAGACGCCTGAGTCCCTCCAGCAACACACTCTTTACCGGACGGTCCCCCAGATAGCCGATAATTCCGCACATATTCTTTGCCCCTTTTGCGGGTTTTCCCCTTGATCCCTAAAACCTATTTTCCCCGGAGCCTGGCCAGATATTCCTCCCATTCCCAGGGAAGGAGGTATTTTTTCCGGGAATTACATTCCTTGCAGGCCGGGACCAGGTTGGATTTTTCCGACCGTCCTCCCTGAGAGAGGGGGATGCGGTGGTCCATGGTGAGTTCGTGGGGCGGGACCTTACGCCCGCAGTAATAACAGACCCCCGCCGCACATTTTCTGCGCCACCAGCGGGTCTTGCGCAGCTGACGGGCCTTCTCCCGTTCGCGCCGAATCCATTCCTCCTGCGGAAGCCATTCCCCTTTCATAACTCCCGGATTCCCGGCCCTTGCCAGGCACTGGTAACCTTTTTAGTATAGCCAGGGATGATACCGGAAACAATCCGTCGGGCCGGACTGAGCGATATCTACGAAAAGATAGAAGCCGGGGAGAGGCTATCCCGGGAAGATGGCCTGAGGCTCCTTTCCTCCCCGGATCTGCTGGCCCTGGGGGTGCTGGCCCGCAGGGTAAGGGAGCGCCTCCACGGCCGGAAGACCTATTA
>WGAR01000163.1 GCA_015494725.1 Thermodesulfobacteriaceae bacterium
CCAGAGTCGGGCGAGTTCCGCCACCGCCCGGGCGGTAACGGTGTGAAAATATCCCCGGGGCACCTCCGGGTCCTCGGCCCGGGCCCGGAGGATTTTTACCCTTTCGAGTCCCAGTTTGGCCCGGGCGTATTCCAGGAAGGAGACTGCCTTCCTTCGAGGTTCGATCAGCCAGATCTCAAGATCCGGCCGCAGCACCGCCAGCACCAGCCCCGGGAGCCCGGCTCCGGAGCCGAGGTCCGCCACCGGGCCGGAGGAAAGATAGGGAACCAGGCGGGCGCTATCTAGGAGGTGTCTTTCGCGAAGGAGGTCTTCCCGGGCCTCACCGATGAGGCCCAGGGGATAGGCCATTTCCCGGAGAAGTGTAGCCAGGAGGAAAAGCGGTTCCGGGTCTGCCTCCGGAGCCAGTTTCCGGATCTCCCGGCGGAATCGTTCCGGGCTCATGGGTTCTGATCGCGCAGAAAAGCCGCGGCCTCCTCCGGCCGAAGGGGCACGATGTAACTTTCGGCCCCCCATTCGAAACCCGCCACCCGGGTTAGCGAGGGGATCAATTCCAGGTGCCAGTGAAAGTACGGTAATTCGGGAGTAGAGGGGGGTTCCAGATGAAAGACCAGATTGTAGGGGAGCTGCGGAAGGGTTTTCTCCAGGACCTGGAGTACCCGCAGCAGGACCCGGGCCAGGTCGATCTCCATTTCCGGAGGAAGGGAGAAGAAATTCGGAGAGTGGAAACGGGGCAGGATCCAGGTCTCCAGGGGCTGACGCGGGGCAAAGGCCTGAAAGGCCACGAAATGCGGGGAAAGATGGATCAGTCTCGGGCCACGGGCCTCGCGGTCTGCCAGTTCACAGAGGAGACAGCGGCGGGTCCGGCGGTAAAATTCCTCGGCCCGGTGGAGTTCCCGTTCCAGGAGCGGAGGCAGAAAGGGCAGGGCCAGAAGCTGGCTATGACTGTGACTCAGAGAGGCCCCGGCCCGTCTTCCTCGATTCTTGAAGAAGAGAAGATAGGCCCAGCGTTTTTGGGCTAAAAGATCCCGGGCTCGTTTCCGAAAGGCTTTAAAGAGGAGCCTTACCTCCTCGGGTGAGAATCTCTCCAGGGATTTTCGGTGCTCCGGGGTCTCAATAATGACCTCGTGGTGCCCCAGCCCGGCCTCGGCAGCGAAGAATTCGTCGCCCCCAGCCGGGGGAGCAGCCTCCGGAGAGAGGGCCGGGTAACGGTTGGGAACGATGCGCACCCGCCAGGGCCCCTCTTCCGGGATCCTCAGGACCTCCGGCGGGGTGAGCTCCTCGTTTCCCGGGCAGAAAGGACAGCGAATGGGCTCGACCTTTTCTTCACTTACGGAAAAGTCGGTGGGCCGCTGTCCACGTTCCGGAGCGATGAGGGAGATACGACCGCTTAAAGGGTCCCTGCGGATTTCCGGCAAAGGTTTATTCTCCGCGCAGTTTCTCCAGCCTTTCCTGCTCCCGTTTGCACCGAATACAGAGCGTGGCCTCCGGACGGGCCTCAAGACGCTTTTCCTCGATTTCTTCCCCGCAGGCCTCGCATATTCCGTAAGATCCCTCCTCGATTTTCTGCAGGGCCTTGTCGATCTTTTTAAGGAGTTTCCTTTCCCGGTCGCGGAGTCGCAGCTCGAACCCCAGGTCGCTTTCCATGGTGGCTATATCCGAGGGGTCGGCAAGGTGTTCGGTACCCTGTTCCAGGGCCTGAAAGGTGCGATCCACCTCCTGTATGATCCTCTGACGTTTTTCTAAAAGGAGATTCTTAAAGTGTTCCAGCTTTTTAGGATCCATAGAGCCTCCTTATTCCAGGATAACTTCTCCGCTTTTTCCCCCGCGTTTTTGTGCTAATCGAATATCCGTAATCCGGACGCTTTTGTCAATCCCTTTGCACATGTCGTAGATGGTAAGGGCTGCCACCGAGACCGCGGTCAGGGCCTCCATCTCCACCCCGGTCTGGGCCACGGTGCGTACCCGGGCTTCTATCTCCAGGCTGAAGTCCTCGGGGTGGAGAGAAAAGTCTATCTCGATGCGGGTAAGGGGAAGGGGATGACACAGGGGAATAAGCTCCCAGGTGCGCTTGGCCGCAAGAATCCCGGCGATGCGTGCCGCTCCGAAAAGGTCTCCTTTGGGAAGATTCCGGTCCTTAACCAGGGCAAAGACCTTTTCCCCCAGAAGGACCCGCCCCCGGGCTACTGCCTCGCGGGGGGTAAAGGGCTTTTCGGAAACATCCACCATGCGGGCCTTTCCATCCTCGGAAAGATGGGTGAAGCCCATGGCCTATTCCTTAAAGAGCCTGTTCCAGAAGGTCTTTTTCTTTTTGCCCTTGACCCGGGGGCCCTCTTCTTTTTCCAGCTCGGCAAAACGTCGCAGGAGATCTTCCTGTTCGCGGGTGATGCGGCTCGGAAGCTTTACCTCCAGGTGCACGATGAGATCCCCGGGTTCTCCACCCTGCGGATCCGGGAGCCCCTTTCCTTTTATCAGCAAGCGATCTCCGGGCTGGCTTCCCCGCGGAATACGAATGGGAATCTTCTCCCCGGAAAGATGCTTCACCTGGGTTTCGGCCCCCAGGATGGCATCCACCACCCCGATAATAAGGGAGAGGTGGAGATTTTTCCCCTCCCGGCGAAAATATTCGTGGGGTTTGGTGCGGATCTTGATGTAAAGATCTCCGGCCGGACCACCGTAGAGCCCGGCTTCCCCCTCCCCGGAGATCCGGATAACCCTCCCTTCCTCCACACCGGGGGGAATCCTTATGCGCAGACGTTTGCGCCCCCATACCCGGCCCTCCCCCCGACAGCGCGGACAGGGATCCGAGATATAGGTGCCCATGCCCTGACAGTGGGGGCAGGTGGTGCTTATGCGAAAGAACCCTTCGGAATGGACGATATGCCCCCGGCCTTTACAGACCGGGCAATAACGGGTTTGGGCCCCCCGGGCCAGTCCCGAGCCTCCGCATTCCTCGCACCGTTCGTATTTCTCCAGGGTGATTTCGGCTTCCTTTCCGTGATAGACCTCTTCCAGAGTGAGAGAAAGCTCATAGGAAAGATCGGCTCCGGGGCGGGGTTTGCGCCCGGTTCTTTCCCGAAAACCGAAACCGAAAAACTCCTCAAAGAGATTGGAAAAGGCCGAGAAGATGTCTTCTACATCCTCGAAACCCCGGAAACCGGTCTGGTGCAGACCGGCGTGCCCCTGGGCGTCGTAGATGGCCCTTTTTTCCGGATCCGAAAGGACCTCGTAGGCCTCGGAGATCTCCTTGAACTTCTCCTCGGCTTCCCGATCGCCGGGATTGCGATCAGGATGATACTTCAGGGCCAGCCGGCGGTAGGCCCTCTTGATCTCCTCCTGGGTAGCGTTGCGGGGAACCCCCAGAATGGCATAATAATCCTTGGATCTCACGACTCCTCACCGGGGGCCTTGCCCTCAAGAAGATCGGAGATGGAAAACTCCTCGGCCTCCTTGGCCAGTTCCTTGATGTTTTCAAAGGTTACCTTGCCTGCGGCGATCTCCCGCAGAGCGGTGACGATTTCTTTGTTGTCGCATTCCACCAGGGGCTTGGCCCCCTTTCGAAGCTGGCGCACCCGTTCCACGGTAAGATGAATGAGCTTGAAACGATTGGGAACCTTCTCCAGGCAGTCTTCTATGGTTACGCGGGCCATAACCCCCTCCTTGCTTACATTACCGCTTCCACGGCCTTGACTTCCGGAACCTCCTTTTTGAGATAGCGTTCAATGCCCATCTTCAGGGTCATCTGGCTCATGGGACAGGTTCCGCAGGCTCCGCGCAGCCGGACCTTGACCACCCCCTCCTCGGTGATCTCCACCAACTCCACGTCTCCGCCGTCGGCCTGGAGCATGGGCCTTACCTTGGCCAGGGCTGCTTCTACCGCTTCGCGCATAATAAACCCCCTTTCCGAATTCGCTTGCTTAAGTTAATCGCTTCCTGTAAAAAAGCAAGGGTGCTATAAAAGGTTAAAGAATTTGGGGTAAGGGAGGTCTTATCATGCGCAGCGATCGGGTCAAGAAGGGGCTGGAGCGGGCCCCGCATCGTTCGCTCTTTCGGGCCCTGGGGCTTACGGACGAAGAACTCAAAAAGCCCCTGGTGGGTATAGCCAACGCCTATAACGAGGTCGTCCCCGGACACATGCACCTCCGGCAGATCACCGAGGCGGTGAAAGCCGGGGTTCGGATGGCCGGGGGAGTGCCTCTGGAGTTCGGCGTTATCGGGGTCTGCGACGGGATCGCCATGAACCACGAGGGAATGAAGTATTCCCTGGTTTCCCGGGAGATCATTGCCGATTCCATCGAGATCATGGCCCAGGCCCATGCCTTTGATGCCCTGGTGCTGGTTTCAAGCTGCGACAAGATCACCCCCGGGATGCTTATGGCGGCCCTGCGGCTCAACATCCCGGCCCTTCTTATCTCCGGAGGGCCCATGCTCACCGGCTCCTTCCGGGGACAGAAGGTGAATCTGATCTCGGTATTCGAGGGTATAGGGAAGGTTCGAGCCGGGGAAATGGACGAGGAAGAACTGGCCGAACTGGAAAGATGCGCCTGCCCCACCTGCGGCTCCTGTGCCGGTATGTTCACCGCCAACTCCATGAACTGTCTCTCCGAGGCCCTGGGGCTGGCTCTGCCGGGAAACGGCACCGTCCCGGCGGTGAGCGCCGAAAGACTGCGCCTGGCCAAACTTACCGGAATCAAGGTTATGGAACTCCTGCGCAAGAGGATTACTCCCCGTAAGATCGCTACTGAGGCCGCCTTTCGCAATGCCATCGCCGTGGATATGGCCCTGGGTTGTTCCACCAATACCGTACTTCATGTGCCGGCCATAGCCCGGGAGGCCGGGGTGGATTTACCCCTGCAGGTGTTTGACGAGATTTCGCGAAAGACTCCGGTGCTGGCCAGTTTGATTCCGGCCGGTCCGCATAGTGTTCCCGAGCTGGACGAGGCCGGCGGTATCCCCGCGGTGATGGCCGAACTTTCCCGGGCCGATCTCATTGAGACCGGGGTGCTCACCGGCCTGGGGGTACCGCTCTCCAAGGTCCTGAAGGAGTCCCGTATCCGTAATCCCGAGGTCATCCGTCCTCTGGAGAAGGCCTACCGGGAGGAGGGGGGCATCGCCATCCTCTGGGGGACTCTGGCTCCGGAGGGAGCGGTGGTCAAAACCAGCGCGGTGATTCCGGAGATGATGCGCCACGAGGGGCCGGCCCGGGTCTTTGATTCCGAGGAGGAGGCTTATAAGGCCATACTTTCCGGAAAGATTCGTCCCGGGGACGTGGTGGTGATTCGCTACGAAGGTCCCCGGGGAGGTCCGGGGATGCGGGAGATGCTTTCCCCCACCTCGGCCATTATCGGGATGGGACTCGGTTCCTCGGTGGCTCTCATAACCGACGGCCGGTTCAGCGGAGGGACCCAGGGGGCCTGTATCGGGCATGTTTCTCCGGAAGCCGCCGAGGGTGGGCCCATCGCCCTGGTCCGGGAGGGCGATCGGATCCTCATAGATATCCCGGCCCGGCGCCTGGATCTTCTGGTTCCGGAAGAGGAGCTTGAGGCCCGGAGGAAGGCCTTTCGCCCCAAACGCAGGAGGGTAAGCGGAGTGCTGGCCCGTTACGCCCGACTGGTTTCCTCCGGGGCCAAGGGGGCTGTGCTCGAGGAATGAACCGATACCTCCTGGTGGGGTATCTTACCCGGGATCTGATCCCCGAAGGAGGTTTTCGTTTCGGCGGAGCGGTGCTTTATGCGGGGCTCACCGTGCGTCGGCTGGGTTTTACCACCCATGTCCTTACCTCCGCGGCCGAGTCCCGGGAGGAGCTGGAGCGTCTCTTTCCGGAACTCTTCTGGCATCTCTGTCCGGCCCGGCAGACCACGGTTTTCGAGAATCGAGAGGGGCCTTCCGGACGCATACAGAGGGTCTGGTCCCGGGCCGGGAGGATAGATCCCCGGGCGGTTCCGGATCTGCCGTCGGAGATAGAAATTTTGCATCTGGCCCCGGTGCTGGACGAGGTCCCTCCGCACGGAGGTTTCCTGCAGGGGCTGAACTATCGGAGGCTGGTGGCCAATCCCCAGGGCTGGTTCCGGGAGGTGACCCCGGAGGGAATGGTTCGACCGCGGGTCCCGGATCTGACCGCCTGTCCCCGGTTCGAGGCCCTGGTGATAAGCGAGGAGGATCTGGCTGCGGATCTTGCGGGGCTTCTTTCCCTTCTGCGGCAAAAGACGCGTTATCTGGTGCTCACCCGGGGAGCGGAGGGGGCCAGTTTCTTCCACGGCTCGGAGGAGAAGTTCCTCCCGGCTCGCCGGGTGAAGGCCGTGGATACCACCGGGGCCGGAGACATCCTGGCCGGGGCCTTCTTTGCCCTGCTTTCCGGCGGAGAAAACCCCCTCCAGGCCCTGGAAAAGGCTATGGAAATGGCTGCTATCGGGGTCACCCGTCCCGGACTGGCCGGAGTTCCTACTTACAAGGAAATAGAAAATTTGCTTGGTAGGCCTTCCTAGGTATATAATGCGCATAGCGAGGTAGCCATGTTGTCTTTCATCCAGTATCTCGGACGGTTGGGTGTCAATTTTGTGGCCGAGGCCGGGGGGATGGCCCTCCTGTTTTTTACCTCCCTGGTTTATACCTTTCGTCCCCCCTATCGGGTGCGTCTCTTTTTCAAACAGATGGAGTTTGTGGGGGTGAATTCTCTTCTGGTGGTGATCCTGACCGCTCTTTTTTCCGGAATGGTTATTGCCTTTCAGAGTTACCGGGCCCTTTCCAAGTTCGGTGGGGAGAGTCTGCTGGGGGGGCTGGTGGCCCTTTCCATGGTCCGGGAGCTGGGGCCGGTGCTTACCAGTCTGATGGTTACCGCTCGGGCCGGCTCGGCCATGGCGGCGGAGCTCGGCACCATGCGGGTCACGGAACAGATCGACGCCCTGGAGGTTATGGCCATCAATCCGGTCCATTATCTGGTGGTGCCCCGGCTCTGGGCGGCGGTGCTCATGGTGCCTCTGCTCACGGTAATCGCCGACGTGGTGGGGATCGGCGGGGGATATCTGGTGGGAGTGTTGCTCCTCAAGGTGGATGCCGGGATCTTTATCAAGAAGATGCAGGACATGGTGGAATGGATAGATATTTCCAGCGGGCTTTACAAGGCCCTGGTTTTCGGGGCCCTGCTTTCCATTATCGGGTGCTACAAAGGATATAACGCCACCGGGGGGGCCGAGGGCGTAGGACGGGCCACCACCGAGGCCGTGGTTATCGCCTCGGTGAGTATCCTGGTGGGAGACTACATTATGACCTCGCTGCTCTTCTGAAGTATGGTTGAACTTCAGGAACTCTATAAAAGCTTTGGGGAACATGAGGTATTGCGGGGGGTCAATCTCCGGATTCCCCGGGGAAAGTTGACCTTTATCATGGGGCAGAGCGGTACGGGAAAAAGCGTACTGCTCAAGCATATCATCGGCCTGCTCAAACCGGATAGAGGGAAGGTGATCATCGACGGTCAGGATGTAACCCGGTTTTCCGAGAAGGAATGGCAGCGACTGCGCCGGAGGTTCGGGTATCTTTTTCAGGAAGGAGCCCTGTTCGATTCCATGACCGTGGCGGAAAACGTGGCCTTTCCCCTGTGGGAGCACACCCGTCTTTCCTATTCGGAGATAGAGAAACGGGTGCAGGAGAAGCTGGCGGTAGTGGGGTTGCTGGAGGCCCGGGACAAATATCCCTCCGAGCTTTCCGGAGGAATGAAAAAACGGGCCGCTCTGGCCCGGGCCCTGGCTCTCGAACCGGAGATCATCCTCTTTGACGAACCCACCACCGGGCTGGATCCCCTTCTTCAGGTCTCCATCATGAAACTTATCCGGGATACCCAGCGCCAGTACGGGCTCACCGGAGTGGTGGTCAGCCACGACGTGCCCATAGCCATGCGGGCGGCGGATTATATTGCCATTCTCCATCAGGGGAAGGTGGTGGCTCAGGGCACCCCCGAGGAAATCCGGAAGAGCGAGCATCCCTTTGTGCAGGAATTTTTGCGCAGTGCCTTTGAGGGATGCCATCCCGAGGAGGTCCAAAATGTACAGAAAAAGCACGGAAATTAAAGTAGGGATCTTTGTCCTGGTGGCTCTTCTGGCCCTGGGGTATCTGACCATCAAACTGGCGGCCGAGTCCCTGGCCCCCAAGGGTACCTATCCGCTTTATGCCGTCTTTGACGATGTTTCCGGACTGGTGAAGGGGGCCCGGGTGGAGATGGCCGGGGTGGAGATCGGAAGGGTGGGCCGGATAGGGCTTCTGCCCCAGGGTAAGGCTCAGGTGGAGCTGCGTATCTATAAAAGGGTAAAGATAAGCCGGGATGCCCTGGCCCGGATCCGTACCGCCGGGGTCCTGGGAGACAAATTCGTGGAGATCCGCCAGGGGCGCAGCCGGGAATTCCTGAAACCCGGGGAGAAACTGGCTCGCACCGAAAGCCCCATGGATTTCAGTGAACTGATCGCCGAGGTGGGCCCCACCCTCAAGGACCTGCGCAAGGTGGCCGAGGGGCTGTCCGATATTCTGGGCACCGAGGAGGGAAGGAACAACCTTAAAGAACTGGTGGCTAATTTGAGGGATGCCAGTGCGTCCTTCAAGGTGGTGGGGCAGAGGCTGGTGAACGGACAGGGCACCCTGGGTAAACTTCTGGCGGACGAAAGCCTTTATCGGGATCTAAAGGGCAGTCTATCCGATTTTAAGGTGACCATGCATAACCTGAGGGTGGTTTCAGACAAGATGGCCCGCGGCGAGGGCACCCTGGGCAAGCTTCTCACCGATGAAGATCTTTATCGATCCTTCAAAAAGGCTATGGAGAGTGTGGAAAGGGGGTCCACGGCCATCGCTGAGGTGGCGGAAAAGATCAACCGCGGCGAGGGCACCCTGGGCAAACTCCTCACCGATGACGAACTATACAACCATCTGAACAACGCGGCAGCCTCCCTGGAACGGATCACCCGAA
>WGAR01000164.1 GCA_015494725.1 Thermodesulfobacteriaceae bacterium
GCAGGGGTTCCTCTTTTCGCCGCCGCTGGAGCTTCCCGCCCTAAAGGAGTTTCTGGAAAAATGCGCGCCGTGATCCAGAGGGTTAAAGAGGCCTCGGTGCGGGTTTCCGGAGAAGAGGTGGCCCGGATCGGGCGAGGGTTTCTCGTGCTCCTGGGGGTGGAGAAGGGGGATACGGAAAAGGATCTCTCCTGGATGGCCGACAAGATGGCCGGCTTAAGACTCTTTGAGGACGCGGCAGGAAAGATGAATCTTTCCCTCTCCGAGATAGGAGGAGAGGTGCTTCTGGTCTCCAACTTTACGGTGTGTGCGGACTGTCGCCGGGGAAGGAGGCCATCTTTTGATCCCGCCGAGGCCCTGGAGGCCGCCCGCAGGCTCTGCGAGGCCTTAGCCCAAACCCTGCGCGAAAAAGGCCTTTCGGTAAAGACCGGGGTCTTCGGGGCCTATATGGAGGTGGCCCTCGTAAACGACGGCCCGGTAACCGTAATCCTTGATTCCCGCAAGCGGCTGTGAGCGTCAAGAATGGTATTTTCCCTCGCAGTTGTTAATTTAGGTATTAGGGTTTTACTTTTTCCGAGAGGGAAAAGTTATGGCTCTTAGACAAGAAAAATCTTTGCCTCAGAAACGGGCCACGGTCTCGGTGGTGCTGCCCGCCGATTTCTATCGGGAGCTCAAGCTCCGGGCGGCGATGGAAGAAAAGTCCCTGAGTTCCTTTCTGGAGCAGCTTTTAAGGATCGGATTCGCCGAATATGAACGACGCAAGCTCGAGGGGCTTCCGCCCGAAACCTTAGAGGATTTTGTCGGCCTGGTGGAATACGAAGGGGACGCCTTTAAAGATGCAGAGGCCTTTTATGAAGAATGAACCCGTGCTTGCGGATACGAGTTTTCTGGTGGCTCTTCTCAACAAAAAAGATGTTCATCATCCCCGAGCTATAAAGCTCATGCAGATCCTGAAAAAAACCTCCCGAAAGGTCGTGATCACCGATGTGGTGGTGAATGAAACTCTCGGGGTTTTAAAGAGAAGACTCAAAGAAAAAAACGGGAGAGATTTCGGGGTCTTAGCCCGAAAAGTTTTACAACTCTGGGAAAAGGAGCGAGTATTTTTCTATTTGTATGTGTCTTCCTCCTGGGAAGAAATAACAAAACTCGTCCTTGAAAGCGATGGAGAACTCAATTTTCACGATGCCCTCCTCGTTGTGGGGGCCAGAAAGACGGGAATAGAGCATATCGCCACCTTTGATCAGGACTTCAAAGATTATCTCCGCCTCGTGGAGATCTGAAACGATCCTATGTTCCTTCAGGTAAAGGTGCGCACTGCGGATCCGGAGGAGGTTCTCGCCCGGGTAAGGAAGGCCGGGCTTCTTCCCCCACACCGGAAGTATCTTTCCGGAGAGGGGCTTCTCGTCCTGGGGTATCCGGCGGAAAACCCGGATGAGACCCTGCGGGGGCTTTCCCGGGTGTTCTCCTTTGAGGAGGTGGAGGAGACCGGGCTTTCAGAGACGCCGCTTCCCGCACCGGAGCGTTTCTCCGTGGGGCCGTTAAGGTTCTTTGTCCCGGTAGAAGCCGAGGCCCCGGCCCCCGGGGAGATCTACCTTCGTTCCACCCTTTCCTTCGGAAGCGGAAGGCATCCCACCACCAAGCTCTGTCTCCGGCTCCTTACGGAACTTTTTCCGGAGGTTGCACCCGAGGCGGTCTTTGATCTCGGCTGCGGAAGCGGGATCCTGGCCCTTGCCGCGGCAGGGCTCGGGGCGCAAAGGGTCCTGGCCGCGGACATTGATCCGCGAGCGGTACGCGAGGCCCGGCACAATGTGGAAAGAAACGGGCTTTCCGGAAGGATCCTTATCATCCGGGGAAGCCTTGACTCCGCGGCGCTCGTCCGCTTTGACCTGGTGCTGGCCAACCTCACCATCGGAACCCTTTCCGCCCTTCTTCCGGAGATCCCGGGAGTACTCAGACCCGGAGGTGTGGCCATCGTATCGGGAATTTCTTCGGGACAACGCGAAGAAATCCTGTCGGTTGTGCCCCGGGCCGAAGTCCTCCGGGAGGTAACCGAGGAGGGCTGGCTGGCCCTAGCCCTGCGCTTCTAACCCCTGCCTTCCCCGGTAAAAGACCACAAGGGTAAAAAGGACCTTTCCGTGGGTGAGAAAGGCAAGAAGGGGAAAGAGGACCTCCGGGTGCCCGAGGACACAGAAGAGAAAGATGAGGAAGATCCGTTCGTCGCGTTTTCCGGGAAAGGCGTGAAGCACGGGAAAGGTGCGGTAGGCGTCGCGTCCGTAGGCCCCCTTGAAGCGCTCGGTGACATAGCTCACCATTACCGTGCCGAGAAGGGCCAAAAGGGCGAGAGCGAGCATTAATCCCCGGGGCTTTAGCGCAAGCACCAGGACGGAAAGAAAGACAAAATCCACATAACGGTCAAGGACCGAGTCAAGAAGCCCTCCGAAGCGGGTGCGGCTTAGGGTGGCCCGGGCGATCTCCCCGTCCACCCCGTCAAGGATGGAATGGACCTGATAGAGAATTCCTCCTAAGGGAAGGCTAAAGAAGGCCAGCACCGCGGAAAGGATCCCTAAGAGAAAGGAGAGGACCGTGGCCTGGTTGGGGGTGATGCGGCCGCAGAGGTAGGGGCTCAGGGCGGTGGAGAGCTTGCGGTTTAAGTGCCGGGAGATGAAACCGTCTCCGGCGCCCTTAACACTGGCCCGGATCAGGAGGCGTTCGGCCCGGCGGAGTTCCTCCGGGGTGTCAATGTCCGTCCAGAAGAGACCGGAGAGCTCGGTGGCCGGGATCCGGGCCGCGGCGGCGATCTCCGAAAGGCTCACCTCCTCTTTTTCCTCCACCAGGCGCTCGGCCACCGCAAAGATCTCCGGGGTGAGCACAAAAAATCCGGTATCAAGACCGTCGTATTCCGTAAGGCCCTTTCCCAGGGCCGCGATCCGTCCCTCCCGGACCTTAACCCGGGTGGCCTCCTCGTGATCCACGTAAAGGCCCCGGCGGTCAAAGATGAGGCCCTGACCCGAGACCGCCTTTCGCACGAAGGCCTCCTCGTAGAGATGGTCGGACATGGTGAGGACGAAGGGCCCGGTAACCGCCTCCCGCGCACACCAAAGGGAATAGCCGTTTCCCCTCTCCGGATGGGGATTTTCCGTAAGACGTACGCGAAACTCCGGATGTTTTTGAAGAAATTCCTCAAAATATTTGCGGTTTTCCGGGTTCACCACCAGGACGAATTCCTTAACCCCGGCCTGGGAAAGAAGGATCAGGTGGCGCAGGAGGAGTTCACGCCCGGCCACCCGGAGAAGACCCTTGGGATAGCCCGTGCGGTGAAGACCCATGCGCGTGCCTTTCCCCGCAGCAAGGATCACCGCCTGCACGGGAAAACCTCCTTTTTCGGAGTACACTTAAA
>WGAR01000165.1 GCA_015494725.1 Thermodesulfobacteriaceae bacterium
CGGAGCCGAGCTTGAGGTTGCTTTCCGGACAGTGGGCCACCGAGACCCCGGCCCGGGAAAGTTCCTCTATCTCCTCCTCTGTAAGCTCCACCGCGTGGGCGATATGGAGCCTTTGGTTAAGGAGACCCAGCGCCTTAAGGTGGGCCACCGGTCGGCGGCCGTAGCGCTCAAGGCACTGTTTCACCTCCTCCCCGGTCTCGGAAAGATGGATGTGAACCAGGGCCCCGTAACGTTCAGCGATTCTCCGGGCCTTCTTTAAGGTCTCGGGCGAACAGGTATAGACCGCATGCGGAGAAACCATGATGTTTATCCGGGGGTGGGCTTCGTAATGGCGTAAGAGTTCTTCGGTGAGCTTAAGCCCTTCCTCAAGCGGCCCGTAGCCCGGGGAGGGAAAGTCAAAGAGCCCTTCTCCTAAGGCGGCCCGCACTCCGGTCTCCTCTACCCCCCGGATCACCCAGGGCTCAAAGAGATACATATCGCAGAAACAGGTGACCCCGGAGCGAAGCATCTCGGCCACGGCAAGCTTCGCCCCCCAGTAAACCCACTCGCTCTTGAGATGGCTTTCCACGGGAAAGATATAGTCGTGAAGCCAGGTCATGAGGGGAAGGTCGTCGGCAAGCCCCCGGAAGATGGTCATGGAGGCGTGGGTGTGGGCATTGATAAGCCCCGGAAAGATAAGGGCCTCGCCGAGATCCTCAACCGGAACTTCAGGGTGGCGGGAGATAAGCTCCTCTCTCCGGCCCAGGGCCTCAATCCTTCCGTCCCTGATCAGAAGAGCCCCGTCCTTTATGGGTTCTTTATCCCAGGCCGGAAGGATAAAGGCCGCGGCAAGGAGAACCCCTTTCTTTTCGGCCATTTACTCCTCCGGAAGATAAAATTCTTCCCGGAAAAAGACCGGCGGGGCCTTACGCGTCTCCCAGAAACCGTTTTCCTCAAGGAATTCCAGGTATTCCTCAAAGCTCATCTCCGGCGGGGGAAGATCCGGGACCTCAAGTTCCCCGAAATCCGGTATCCAGTCTTTTGAGGATTTCGCGCACCCCATAACGTTCGGCAAGCTCCCGAATTTCCTCTGAGGATACAAGGTTTTCCTTAAGAAGCCAAGCAAGGTCCGCCCATTCCCGATCCAGTCGTTCGGGCTGATTCTTTACGGCAAAAATCTTTAAGGCCGCAAGGTGTCGGGGCGAGGGGACCGGAAAGGAGACTCCCGGAAAGATTTCCCGCCTTTCGGCCTCCGAAAGGAGCTTTTCCAGGGTCTTTTGGTCCACATAGATGGTATCCACCCGACCTCCCAGGGGATGAAGGTGTGCGGAAAAACCCGAGGATTGGCCTGCGGTCTCAAACCCTAAGCCTTCAAGGAAATTTATCCAGAGGGATTTCCGGCTTTTGGCGGTTAAAAAATCAAGGTCTCCCGTCATCCGTGAAAGTCCGTAAGCCTTAAGGGCAAAGGCTCCCACAAGGAGAAGGGGGAGGTCATTTTCCTCGCCGAAGCGGGCGCAGGCGCAAAGAAACTCCGCAAGTTTAAGCAAGGCGAACCTCTATGCCCTTCTCCCGGAGGTAGCGTTTTAAGGCCGGGATCTCCACCTCGCGGCGGTGGAAGATACCTGCGGCAAGCGCCGCCTCGGCCCGGGTGCGGGTGAAGACCTCGTAAAAATGTTCAGGCGATCCGGCCCCGCTTGAGGCGATGACCGGGATACTTACGGCCTCGGAGACCGCCTGGATGAGCTCCAGATCATAGCCCAGATTGGTCCCGTCGCGGTCTATACTATTAAGAAGGATCTCTCCGGCCCCGAGTTCCTCGCAGACCCGGGCCAGCGTCACCGCGTCCACCTCGCGGGCCTCGCGCCCGCCCTTTACCGTGCACTGGAACCAGCAGTAGCGCTCCCCGTTCGGCCCAGGGATCTCGGTCTCAATCACCGGATGCTCGGTCTCGGAGGGGCTTTTCACATAGCGTCTTTTGGGGTCAATGGAGATGACCACCGCCTGTCGGCCATAGACCCGGGAGATGGTCTCAATGGAGGAGTTTCCAGAGGCCCCTCCGCGGCGAAGGTAATCCTCAACGATATAGACCGCGTCCGAGCCGATGGAGACCTTGTCCGCCCCGGCCCGGAAATAGGCCGAGGCCACCTCCAGGGCCGAATAAGACCTTCCGTCCCGATCCGTAAAATCCCGGATACCGCCCCCTATGGTAAGAGGCACAAAGACCCGCTCGGAGGTGCGCCTCAGTACCTCAAGCATGGGCTGGTCCTTTAAGGGAAAGTGCCTGAAGCCCGTGATGTTTAAGAAGGTGATCTCGTCCGCCCCCTCCTGGAAGTAAAGGTGGGCCAGCTCCACCGGGTCCCCCATGTCCCGCACACGGCCCCCCTCGCGCACGTCGTACTGAAGCCCCTTGGTCACCACCAAGCGTCCCTCGTCATCCGAGCGCACATCAAGGCAGGCGATGATGCGTTTGGCAAGTTGGGTCTTTTCCAGAATCCGCGGAGGGAGCACGGCCTCGCCTTCCCGGGAGAGAAAGTTTTCCAGGATCTTTAGCCCCGCGGGCCCGCTTTTTTCCGGATGAAACTGAAGGGCCACGATGTTTCCGCTTTCCACCGCGGAGACGAACTCCAGCCCGTAGTCCGTGCGGGTAAGGGCCAGGGCGGGGTCCGCCGGGTCCACGTAATAGGAATGGACGAAATAAAATTTTTCCTCGCCGGAAAGACCCCGGAAGAGGCGGGAGGGTTTTGCCGGTTTTATGCCGTTCCAGCCGATGTGGGGCACGGAAAGCGAGACCCTGAAACGGCGCACAAACCCGGGAAAGACCGAAAGCCCGGCCACCCCCGGGGCCTCCTCGCTTCCCTCAAAAAGGACCTGAAGCCCGAGGCAGATCCCGAGAAAGGGCCGATCTTGACGCAGGTATTCGCGCAGGGGTTCCACAAAACCCTTTTCGTTTAAGGCCCGCATGATGCTTCCGAAGTTCCCCACCCCCGGAAAGACTAAACGTTCGGCAGAAAGGATGTCCTCCGGACGCTTAACAGGCTCTACCTCGGCCCCTAAGGCCCGGAGGGCGTTTATCACGCTTCGCACATTCCCCGCCCCGTAGTCAAGCAGTGCGACTTTCATCTCCCCTCCCGATTTCTCCGTTTAAAAGAGAATCCTAACCGCTTCAATTTACCGGGCAAGTCTGCTTCCATAAAG
>WGAR01000166.1 GCA_015494725.1 Thermodesulfobacteriaceae bacterium
AGGTTGAGGGCCGGGTAAATCACCCACCGGCCTTCGGGCCGGGCCAAGGGATTAAGGCGGTGGGGGCGGAGGCTCCCTTCGGGAAGGATGTGGAGCACGGTGAAGCCCCTAAGGATGAGAAGATCCGCAAGAAACCACCGGTGACAGCGCCAGGGAAGGCCCTCGGCGCACATCACCGCGGTGGTCTTCCTGCGGGCGGCCTCAAGGAGCACGGAAAGAGCCTCCTGAAATTCCTCGGTTTGCATATGATCGGCGTAGCCCCGGAAACCCGGGGAGGTGAGGGCGGTGTTTACGGAGTCGGGGCGGGGCCTGCGGCGTCCTCCCAGCTGCGGAAGCCCTAGGTACTCAATCCCCCGGGCCTTAAGAACCTCGGAGAGGGCCTCCTTTCCGAAATGGGGAAACTTGCGGGAGGAGGGAAAACGGCGAATGTCGGAAAGTAGCCGGATCCCGTGGCGCTCAAGCAGGGTCAGGAACTCCTCCAGCCCGTGGCGGGAATGTCCTACGGTGTAGATAACCTCGGCCATTTCTGGTTAAATCATACTCCATGTCCGAGGCGGTGCGAGTGGAGGGGCTTACCAAGGATTACGGAAGGCTTCGGGCCCTTTCCGGGATCTCCTTTTCCATCCGGGAGGGGGAGCTTTTTGCCCTTCTCGGCCCGAACGGGGCCGGAAAGACCACTACCATCCGCATCCTCACCGGGCTCACCCGGGCCACCGCGGGCCGGGTCTATTTTTTCGGCCGCTCCATCTTTGAGGATCCCCTTTATGCCAAACGCATGGCCGGTCTGGTGCCCCAGGCCACCAACCTGGATCTGGAACTCACCGTGTGGGAGAACCTTTTCATCCACGGTCTTCTTTTCGGGATGAGCCGGGGCCGGATTCGGGACCGAGCGGCGGAGCTTCTGCGTTTTGCCGGGCTCTGGGAACGCCGCCGCGATCGGGTGCGCACCCTCTCCGGGGGGATGCGGCGGAGGCTTCTCATCATCCGGGCCCTGATGCACGAGCCGCGCATCCTTTTCCTGGATGAACCCACGGTGGGGCTTGACCCCCACATAAGGCGCAGGCTCTGGGGCCTCATCAAACAGATCCAGGCCCGGGGGACCACCATCCTCCTTACCACCCATTACATTGAAGAGGCCGAATTCCTGGCCGACCGGGTGGCCTTCTTAGACCGCGGGCGCATCGTGGCCCTGGATACCCCGCAAAACCTCATGGCCACGCTGGGGGAGGTGGCCGTGGATGTGGTAAATGAGGAGGGTCTTGCCACGCATTACTTTCGCACCCGGGAAGAGGCCGAGCGCGAGGCCATGCGGCTCTCCCGCTCCGGAGAATCGGTGACCATCCGCCGGGTGAATCTTGAAGATGCCTTTTTGCACTTTACCGGGAGAAAGGTATGAGAGGGTTTTTGGCCGTCTATCTGCGGGAGCTTCTCATCATCTGGCATCGCCTCCCCCGCATGCTCCTCTCCTTTTCCGTATCTCCCACCCTCTATCTCATAGCCTTCGGTTTCGGTCTGGGGAAACATCTCACCGTTCACGGTCGTCCCTATCTGGAGTTTCTGGTCCCGGGGGTGGTGGCCGCAAGCTCCATGATGCAGGGTTTCGGGATCAATGTGGAGATCAATGTGGCTCGGTTTTATCTGCGCATCTTTGAGGAATTCCAGGCCGCCCCCATCTCCAACTGGGCCTATGTGCTGGGGGAGATCCTCGGGGGCGTGACCCGGGCCTTTCTCTCTACCTTCGTGATTTTGGCCATCACCATGCTCGCCCGGATAAACCTTCACTTCGGGCCCTGGTTTTTCGTGGGGGTCTTCCTCAACGCCTTCGTCTTTGCCTCCCTGGGGGTGGCCTCGGCCATGATCATCCGTTCCCATGCCGATCAGGCCCTGGTCACCAACTTCATCATCACCCCCATGGTCTTCCTGGGGGGAACCTTCTTTCCGGTGGAGGGACTCCCGGCGTGGGCCCGTCTCCCCCTGAAACTCCTTCCCGTGACCCATGCCTCTCATCTCATCCGCTCCGCAGCCTACGGAGATCCGGTGCCCCG
>WGAR01000167.1 GCA_015494725.1 Thermodesulfobacteriaceae bacterium
GTCTCCAAGGAGGAGGCCGAAGAGATCAAAAAGAAACTCGAGGCCGTTGGCGCCAAGGTAGAAATCAAGTAAAATTAGGACAAAACCAGGTTCAAATATAAGGGCTTTTCCCCGGAAAGGGGAAAGCCCTTATTGTGTTTGAAATTTAAAGCGAAGGAGGGCGATCCAGGATATGGAAACTCCCACCATTATTCCAGCCCGGATAAGGAGAAATTTTGGACGGGTCAAACCGCCCATAGAGGTTCCCTATCTCATCCAGCTTCAGAAGGATTCCTACCGGGAATTTTTGCAGAAGGACGTACCTCCCCAGGCCCGTAAAAACAAGGGCATTCAGGCGGCCCTGAAGGAAGTCTTTCCCATCAAGGATTATACGGGTACCGCGGAACTGGAATTTGTGGACTATGAGATCCTGCCTCCGGAGCTGAGCGCCGAGGAATGCTGGGAAAAGGGGCTTACTTATGAGGCCCTGATGAAGCTCCGGGTGCGGCTGATCACTTACGATGTGGATCCGGAGAGTGGGGCCCAGAGCATTCGGGATATTAAGGAACAGGAGATCTTTTTCGGCTCGGTCCCCCTCATGACCGAAGACGGGCGTTTCATCATCAACGGGACCGAGCGGGTGGTGGTGAGCCAGATCCAGCGTTCGGCCGGGGTGATCTTTGATCACGATAAGGGTAAGGCTCATGCGGGAAAGATCGTCTATACCGCGCGGGTCATTCCGGCCAAGGGTTCCTGGCTGGATTTCGAGTATGACCATCGGGGGCGACTTCTGGCCCGGATCGATCGGCGCAAGAACTTTACCGCCACCACCTTCCTCAAGGCCATGGGGATGACCGAGGAGGAGATCCTCAATTACTTCTATCCCCGCGAGAAGTTCATTCTTTATCCGGATCGGATCGAGAAGGAGATCAACCCCGAGGTATTCCTTACCCAGAAGGTGTCCGTGGATATTGTGCATCCGGAGACCGGAGAGGTGCTGCTTAAGGCCGGACGTAAGGTAACCAAGGCGGCCCTGAAGAGGATCCTTGAGGCCGGGATCAAGACCATTCCGGTTACGGAAAAGGAGTTTCTGGGGCGGGTTTCGGCCCGGGATGTGGTGGATCCGGAGACCGGAGAGGTGATCCTGGAATGTAACCAGGAGATTACCAAGGAGAAACTGGCCCGTTTGCGCGAGGCCGGAGTGCAGGAGGTGGAATGCCTTTATATCGATGTCCACAAATACACCCGGGCCCTGCGCGACACCCTGAAGCTGGACAAGGCCAAGACCCGGGAAGAAGCCCTGATAGAGATTTACAAGAAGATGCGGCCTTCCAGTCCGGCCACCCTGGAGGTGGCGGAGCCCTATTTTCGTTCCCTTTTCTTCGATCCGGCCACCTACAATCTTTCTGAGGTGGGTCGCTATAAGATCAATCTGCGTCTGGGGCTGGATATCCCCATTACGCAGACCACCCTTACCAAGGAGGATGTACTGGCCATCCTGAAGGAGCTTATCCGTCTTAAGGAAGAGGGGGCCGAGGGGGACGATATCGACCACCTGGGGAACCGGCGGGTGCGAGCCGTGGGGGAACTGGCGGAAAACCAGTATCGGGTGGGGCTGGTGCGGATGGAACGGGTGGTCAAGGAACGGATGACCCTTCAGGACGTAGAGGCCCTGATGCCCAACGACCTGGTCAATCCCAAGCCGGTCTCGGCGGCCCTGCGGGAGTTCTTTGCCCAGGGGCAGCTCTCCCAGTTCATGGACCAGACCAATCCCCTTTCCATGATCACGCACAAACGTCGTCTCTCGGCCCTGGGCCCCGGAGGGCTTACCCGGGAGCGGGCCGGTTTTGAGGTGCGGGACGTGCATCCCTCCCATTACGGGCGGATCTGCCCCATCGAGACCCCGGAGGGGCCGAATATCGGTCTGATTGTGTCCATGGCTACCTATGCCCGCACCAATCCTTACGGATTCCTGGAGACTCCCTATCGGCTGGTAAAAAACGGGCGGGTTACCAATCAGGTCATCTATCTCAATGCCGCCGAGGAAAAGGATCTGGTCATCGCTCAGTCCACCATCAACATAGATCAGGAGGGGCGCATCCTGGACGAGGTGGTACCGGCCCGGAGGGGAGGCGAGTTTGTGATGGTGCGCCGGGAGGAGGTGGATCTGGTGGATCTGGTTCCGGCCCAGGTGGTGAGTGTGTCCTCCTCCCTGATTCCCTTCTTGGAACACGACGACGCCAACCGGGCCCTTATGGGTTCGAACATGCAACGTCAGGCCGTTCCTCTCATTCGTACCGAGGCTCCCCTGGTGGGTTCGGGGATGGAGAAGGTAGCGGCCCGGGATTCCGGGGTGGTTATCCTGGCCGAGGGCGACGGGGTGGTGGAGGACGTGGATGCCACCCGGATCGTGGTGCGCTATGAAGGGCAGAACGGAGGGGCTCCTGAGGTGAAGATCTACAACCTGATGAAATGGAGACGCTCCAACCAGAATACTACCTTCAATCAGAAGCCCCGGGTGCGTCCCGGCCAGAGGGTGAAGAAGGGCGAGGTGCTGGCTGACGGGCCTTCCACCGACGGTGGGGAGCTGGCCCTGGGCAAGAACATTCTGGTGGCCTTCATGCCCTGGCGGGGCTACAACTTTGAGGACTCCATCGTGATCTCCGAGCGTCTGGTGCGGGACGATGTCTATACCTCCATTCATATTGAGGAATTCGAATGTGTGGCCCGGGAGACCAAGCTCGGACGGGAGGAGATCACCCGCGATATCCCCAATGTAAGCGAGGAGGCTCTTTCCAATCTGGATGAGAGCGGCATTGTGCGGATCGGGGCTTACGTGCGTCCCGGGGATATCCTGGTGGGGAAGGTTACTCCCAAGGGGGAGGTACAGCTTACCCCGGAGGAGAAACTGCTTCGAGCCATCTTCGGGGAAAAGGCCAGCGATGTGAAGGATACCTCTCTTCGGGTGCCGGCGGGCATTGAGGGGATCGTGATCGATACCAAGGTGTTTACCCGGCGGGGAGTGGAAAAGGACGAGCGGGCCCTGGCCAAGGAGGCGGAGAAGATCGCCCGCCTGGAAAAGGATCGGGCGGACTACCTAGAGATCCTCCGGCGCAGCACCATGAAGGCCCTGGAGGAGCTCCTGGTAGGTCAGAAGGCGGCTGCGGCCTACATCGACGAGGAAGGAAAGGAGATAGTCCCCCGGGGAGGTGAGATCACCGCGGAGGTACTCTCCAGGGTGCCGCTTTCCCAGTTGAGAGAGATCGCTCCCAAGAATTTGAAAAAGCAGGTGGATGAGATCCTCAAGTCCTTTGAGGTCAAAAAGGCCGAAATCATTCACGAATTCGATCGCCGGATCAAACGGGTGACCAAGGGAGACGAACTGCCCCCGGGGGTGCTCAAGGTGGTGAAGGTCTATGTGGCCATGAAGCGCAAGCTTCAGCCCGGGGACAAGATGGCCGGTCGGCATGGAAACAAGGGCGTGGTTTCCAAGGTGGTCCCCATCGAGGATATGCCCTATTTGCCGGACGGGACCCCGGTGGATATGGTGCTCTCTCCGCTGGGAGTGCCCTCGCGGATGAACATCGGGCAGATCCTGGAGACCCATCTGGGGTGGGCCTGTAAGGAATTGGGTAAGAAGCTGGCCCGTCTGGCCCAGGAGCATCAGGTGCAGGCGGTGAAGGATCTCCTGAAACGGCTCTTCAGTGAGGAGGAATACCAGCGTCTCACCGAGGGGAAGAGCGACCAGGAGATCCTGGATATGGCCCGGGCCTTTGCCGATGGGATCCCGGTGGCCACCCCGGTGTTTGACGGGGCCAAAGAGCCCGAGATCAAGGCCTGGCTCAAGGAGGCCGGACTCTCGGAGACCGGTCAGACGGTGCTTTATAACGGTCTTACCGGGGAACCCTTTCGGGAGCCGGTTACCGTAGGGTATATGTACATGCTTAAGCTTCATCATCTGGTGGACGACAAGATCCATGCTCGGGCTACCGGACCTTACTCCCTGATCACCCAGCAGCCGCTGGGAGGTAAGGCCCAGTTCGGTGGGCAGCGTCTGGGAGAGATGGAGGTCTGGGCCATGGAGGCCTACGGAGCGGCCTATGCCCTTCAGGAGTTTCTCACCGTAAAAAGCGACGATGTGACCGGGCGGACCCGGATGTACGAGAAGATCGTGAAGGGAGAGAACTTCCTGGAACCCGGGCTTCCGGAGAGTTTCAAGGTCCTGGTCAAGGAATTGCAGGGCCTTTGTTTGGATGTAGAGGTTATTGAAGAATAAAAGCCTCACGGGAGGTGTAACCGTATGGAGGAGCTTTTTTCCTATTTCACCAAATCCAAGGATCCCATGGATATAAGGGCTATTCGTCTGGGGCTGGCTTCGCCGGAGAAGATCCGGGAGTGGAGTCACGGCGAGGTCAAGAAGCCCGAGACCATAAATTACCGCACGCTCAAGCCCGAGCGGGACGGTCTTTTCTGTGCCAAGATCTTCGGTCCCATCAAGGATTACGAGTGTCTGTGCGGCAAGTACAAGCGGGCCAAACACCGGGGGGTGATCTGTGAGAAGTGCGGGGTGGAGGTCATCCAGAGCAAAGTGCGTCGGGAACGCATGGGGCATATCGAGCTGGCGGCCCCGGTGGCTCATATCTGGTTCCTGCGCAGCGTGCCCAGCAAGATCGGTTCCCTCCTGGATCTTACGCTCAAAGAGCTGGAATCGGTGCTTTACTTCGAGAAATACATCGTAATCGAAAGCGAGGTGCCGGAGGTACCGCAGGGTAAGGTCCTTTCCGAGGAGCAGGTTTACGCCTTCCGGCAGAAATACGGAGACAAGTTCCGGGTGGGGATGGGAGCGGAGGCGGTACGTGAGATCCTGCGTAATCTGGATCTGGATCGGCTGGCCGAGGAGATCCGGGCGGAGATGGAGAAGACCTCGAGCGAGGCCCGGAGGAAGAAGCTGGGCAAACGGCTCAAGGTGGTGGATGCCCTTCGGACCTCCGGGAACCGTCCGGAATGGATGATCCTGGAGGTGGTGCCGGTTATTCCTCCGGAACTTCGTCCACTGGTGCCGCTGGAGGGGGGACGTTTTGCCACCTCGGACCTCAATGATCTTTATCGGCGGGTGATCAATCGGAACAATCGTCTGCGGAGGCTCATGGAGCTGGATGCTCCGGAGGTGATCGTCCGCAACGAGATGCGTATGCTGCAGGAGGCGGTGGATACCCTTTTCGACAACGGTCGGCGCGGGCGTCCGGTAACCGGTCCCAATCGCAGACCGCTCAAGAGTCTTTCGGATATGCTCCGGGGCAAACAGGGGCGTTTCCGGCAGAATCTCCTGGGGAAACGGGTGGATTTTTCCGGACGTTCGGTGATCGTGGCCGGGCCGGAACTGAGGATGCACCAGTGTGGTCTGCCCAAGAAGATGGCCCTGGAGCTTTTCAAGCCCTTCATCTATCACTGGCTGGAGAAACACGGCTACGCCACCACCATCAAGACCGCCAAACGCCTGGTGGAAGAGGAGGACCCTCTGGTATGGGACGCCCTGGAGGAGATTGTCAAGGAATTTCCCATCATGCTCAACCGGGCTCCCACCCTGCACCGGCTGGGGATCCAGGCCTTTGAGCCGGTACTGATAGACAGCAAGGCCATCCAGCTGCATCCCCTGGTCTGCGTGGCCTATAACGCCGACTTCGACGGAGACCAGATGGCGGTGCATGTGCCGCTTTCGGTGGAGGCCCAGACCGAATGTCGGGTGCTCCTCCTTTCCACCAACAATATCCTGCTTCCGGCCAGCGGGGTCCCGGTGGTCTATCCCACGCAGGACATGGTGCTGGGGATTTTCTATATGACCCTGGATCGTCCCTTTGCCCGGGGAGAGGGAAGGGTGTTCAAGGATCCCGAGGAGGCCATCCTGGCCTATCAGGAGGGAGCCATAGACCTTCAGGCCCGGATCAAGGTTCGAATGGACGGAAAACTGGTGGAGACCACCCCGGGGCGTCTCATCTTTCGGACCATTGTGCCGGAGGAGATAGCCTTTGAGGAATACAATCAGCCCCTGAGGAAGAAGGAGCTTCAGCGTTTGATTGATCTTTCCTATCGGCGAGCCGGAGCCAAGAAGACGGTTATTTTTGCCGACCGGATGAAGGATATGGGTTATCAGATGGCCACCGAGGCCGGGCTTTCCATCTGTGTGGATTATCTGGTGATTCCCAAGAAGAAGTCGGAGATCCTGGCTGAGGCGGAAAAGAAGGTGCAGGAGATCATGCAGCAGTACCGGGACGGCTTGATCACCGACGGAGAACGATACAACAAGACGGTGGATATCTGGTCCACGGCCACGGACCAGGTGACCAAGGAAATGATCAAGGAGATGGAGACCGCGGAGTATATCGGGCCCAACGGGGAGAAGGTGATCGGCCCGAGCATGAACCCGGTTTACATCATGGCCTATTCCGGGGCCCGGGGTTCGGTGGATCAGATTCGTCAGCTGGCGGGTATGCGGGGACTCATGGCCAAACCCTCCGGGGAGATCATCGAGACCCCGATTAAGAGTAATTTCCGGGAAGGGCTTTCGGTGCTGGAATACTTCGTTTCCACCCACGGGGCCCGGAAGGGGCTGGCGGATACCGCTCTCAAGACCGCCAATGCGGGTTATCTCACCCGGCGTCTGGTGGATGTGGCCCAGGATTGCACCGTGGTGGAGGAGGACTGCGGCACCATCGATGGCATCGAAGTGGGACACCTTATCGAAGCCGGAGAGATCATGGAACCGGTGTGGGACCGGGTGCTGGGACGGGTGGCTCTCGAGGACATCGTGGATCCGGTGACCGGAGAGGTCCTGGTACGGGCCAACGAGGAGATCGACGAGAAGGCGGTGAAAAAGTTGCGGGAAGCCGGGATCGAGAAGGTGGCTATCCGGTCGGTGCTTACCTGTCAGAGTCGTTACGGGGTCTGCGCCAAGTGTTACGGCCGGGACCTGGCCACCGGGCGGATGGTGGAACTGGGTGAGGCCGTGGGAATTATCGCCGCCCAGTCCATCGGGGAACCCGGGACCCAGCTCACCATGCGGACCTTCCACATCGGGGGTACGGCCAGCCGGGCGGTGGAGCAGAGCGAACACCGGGCCCAGACCCAGGGGCGGGTCAAGTTTATTAATCTGCGCACGGTGCAGGCCCGGGACGGTTCCCTGGTGGCCCTGAACCGCCAGGGAGAGATCGCGGTGGTGGCTCCGGACGGACGCGAAAAGGAGCGATATCCTGTGGTTTACGGGGCCAAGATCCGGGTAAAGGAGGGAGACGAGGTCAAGCCCGGGGATCTCCTGGTGGAATGGGATCCCTTTACCAACCCCATCATTACCGAAGTCTCCGGTAAGGTGAAATTCGGGGACATCATCGACGGAGTCACGGTGGACGAACGCACGGATCCCATTACCGGAAGGGTGAGCATTATCGTGCGGGAGTACAAGCTTACGGATTATCGGCCCCGTATTTCCATCAAGGACGAGCGTGGTCGGACCAAGAAACTTCCCTCCGGTAAGGGCGAGGCCCGGTATCTTCTTCCGGTGGGGGCCATCCTTACCGTCCAGGAGGGCGACTATGTAGAGGCCGGAGATATTATCGCCAAGATCCCCCGGGAGACGGTGAAGACCAAGGACATTACCGGAGGTCTTCCCCGGGTGGCCGAACTCTTTGAGGCTCGCAAACCCAAGGATTACGCAGTCATCAGCGAGATCGAGGGAGAGGTTATCTTCGACAAGGAGCTCAAGGGCAAGCGCAAGATCATCGTGAGGCCCGAAATCGGCGAACCCAAGGAATATCTGGTGCCCAAGGGCAAATACCTGGCGGTGCAGCAGGGAGACTATGTCCGGGCCGGAGATCCTCTGATCGAGGGGTCTCCCAATCCTCACGACATCCTGCGGGTAAAAGGGGTCAAGGAGCTGGCCAAGTTCCTGGTGGAGGAGATTCAGGAGGTCTATCGGCTTCAGGGGGTGCGGATCAACGACAAGCATTTTGAGGTCATCGTGCGGCAGATGCTCAAGAAGGTGAAGATTAAGGAAGCCGGGGATACGCGGTTTATGATCGGAGAGTTGGTGGACCGGGCGGTGTTTGAGAAGGAGAACGAGAGGGTGCTGAGGGAAGGAGGGCGTCCGGCGGTGGCCGAGCCGGTGGTGCTGGGAATCACCAAGGCCGCGCTCAATACCGAGAGCTGGCTGTCCGCGGCCTCCTTCCAGGAGACCACCCGGGTACTCACCGATGCCGCCCTGGCCGGTAAGGTGGATTACCTGCGCGGACTGAAGGAAAACGTGATCATCGGGCGCCTGATCCCTGCGGGTACGGGTCGGGTCTATTACGATATGAAAGCCGAAGAGAGGAAGGCCCTGGCTGCGGAGAAGAAGGCCGAGCTGGAACTTCCCTTCTAGAGGCTAAAAGGGGCCGGGATGATTCCCGGCCCTTCTTCTATTCCTTAAAGATCTTGCGGAAGAACCACTCCGAGGGACAGAAGTTGATGATAGCCGAAAAGATGCTCATGAGGGCCACGAACCAGATGATATACTCCCCCCATCCGTGGCCGGACCGGTAGAGCAACAACCCGGCAAGAAGGATCAATCCCATAAGGATTCGCTGGGCTCTTAAGGCTTTCATGATGAATACCTCCTGGTGAGCTGGATTCGGGTTTCCCCCTTCCCATTCTAGTCCCGCGGGGGGCAACCGGCCAGGTCCTGCAGGAGAAGGCAGAGGGTCCGATAATCCGGAGCGGTGAGAAGGGGAGGGAGGAAGTCCTTTTTGTAGGGAATCCCTTTGAAAAGCTGGGCCAGGAAGGCCTTGATCTTCTTGGCCGCGGTTTCGGGGCGGAAGAATCGGGCCATTTCCTCAAGGAGGTCGAGGGCCAGGGAGGCCCTTTCCCTCGCTCCCCGAAGGATGCTTCTTTTTCTGCGATATTCTTCGAAGATCCAGGGATTTTTGAGGGCTGCCCGGCCGATCATTACCGCCGCACACCCGGTCTCCTCCTTCATCCTGTCGATGTCCTCCCAGCGGGAAATGTCTCCGTTTCCCACCACCAGCACCTTATCCCCGACCAGGTTCTGGAGATCCCGGATGCGGTTCCAGCGAGCCCGGCCGGAGAACCCTTCCACCCCCAGACGGGGGTGCACCACGATGGTGGAGACCCCTTCGGTGACCAAGAGGGTGGCGATTTCTTCCAGGCGATCCTGATCCCAGCCGAGGCGGATCTTGGCCGAGGCGGGAAGACCATAACTTCGGGCGGCCAGGACCAGGGCGCGGATGCAGGATCGGAGACGCTCGGGATGACGCAGGAGCCCGGCCCCGGCTCCCCGGGAGACGATCTTCCTTACCGAGCAGCCCAGATTGAGATCCAGACCGTCCGGACGCAGTTTCTCCGCCACCGTGCAGGCTGCCAGATAGAGGGTTTCCGGGTCGTTTCCGAAGAGCTGCACCACCAGGGGGCGTTCCTCCGGGGTGAAATGGAGAAGGGGGTCTTCCACTCCCTGGCGAAGGATCATGTCCGCGCTGATGAGTTCGGTCCAGGTTCGATCGGCCCCCAGGCGCCGGGCCAGCCTCCGGAAGGGAGAATGGGTGAATCCGGCCATGGGGGCGAGGATGATCTCGCCCGGTCCGGCGCTCATGAGGTGATGAGGAGTTTGAGAAAGCGTTTCTTGCCGATGCGCAGATAGTATTCCCCGGGGGAAAGATCCAGATTTTCCTCCCGGATGGTCCCTCCCTCCACAAACCTGACCGCTCCCTGAGCCACGAGCCGTTTACCTTCGGAGGTGCTCTTGACCAGTCCGGCTTCCTTGAGAAGTCCGGGAAGCCAGATCTTTCCGGAGCCGGTACGGATCTCCGGCACCTCCCGGGGTATCTCCCGGCGGGAAAAGACCCGTTCGAATTCCTCGGCCGCCTCCCGGGCTGCGGCTTCGGAATGGAACTGGGACACGATGAGCAGGGCCAGACGTTTTTTGACCTCCTTGGGATGTTCCCTTCCCTCGGCCACCGCCCTTTTAAGGGACTCTATCTCCGCCAGGGGAAGATCGGTTAAGAGTTCATAATAACGCCACATGAGATCGTCGGAGATGGACATGAGTTTTCCGAACATCTCTCCCGGAGGTTCGGTGATGCCCACATAATTACCCAGGCTTTTGGACATCTTTTGAACCCCGTCCAGGCCTTCCAGGATGGGAACGGTGAGGATAACCTGGGGTTCCTGACCGTATTCCCTCTGGATTTCGCGCCCCACCAGGAGGTTGAAGAGCTGATCCGTTCCCCCCAGTTCCACGTCGGCCTTGAGGGCTACGGAGTCGTAGGCCTGAATCAGGGGATAGATGAGTTCATGGATATAGATGGCTCGCCCGGACTCGAAACGTTTCTTGAAGTCCTCGCGTTCGAGCATTCGGGCCACGGTATATTTGGCACAGAGACGAATGAAGTCTTCGGCGCTCAGTTCCTTCATCCAGTGACTGTTAAAGACCACCCGGGTCTTTTGCGGATCCAGGATCTTGAAGACCTGATCCGCGTAGGTGCGGGCATTCTCCAGGACCTGTTCCCGGGTGAGCGGGGGACGTGTTTCCGAGCGTCCGGAGGGGTCTCCGATCATGGCCGTGAAATCTCCGATGAGGAAATAGACCTCGTGGCCCAGGTCCTGAAAATGGCGCATCTTGCGCAGGAGCACCGTGTGACCCAGATGGAGGTCCGGAGCGGTGGGATCAAAACCGGCCTTGACCCGCAGAGGGATTCCGGTCTCCGCGGACCGTTTAAGTTTGGCCAGGAGTTCCTCTTCCTCCACGATGTCCACGGTTCCTCGCTTCAGGTATGCCAGGGCCTCTTCCGGGGAAAGCCTTTCCATTTTCGCCCTCCTGCAGAAAATCAGCCTAATTTAAACGCTTGGGAGAGGAATATTCAAGTTTCAACAGATCCTGGGGAGGGGTTCTCCGGTGAGGACCGGGAGGATGCGTTCCCCTCCGATGGAGGTGTGCAGAATTACCCGGGGATTTTCCGAATAACTGAGGACTTTTCCGATGAGGGAGGCCTGCTTCCCTCCGGGGAGTTTGCGCAGAATCTCCAGGGCCCGGGTTCCGGCCCCCGGGGCCACGATAGCCACAAATCGTCCTTCACAGGCCAGATAGAGGGGATCCAGCCCCAGGATTTCGCATCCGCCACGGACCTCGGGCCGCAGGGGAAGATCTTTTTCCCGGATCTCCATTTCGGTCCCGGATTCTTGGGCCAGTTCGTTGAGGGTGGTAGCCAGTCCTCCCCGGGTAGGATCGCGCAGGGCGTGGATCTCCGTGCCCAGGGCCTGGATCAGGGCCTGCACCAGGGGCCAGACCGGAGCCGAATCACTGCTCAGCCCCCGCAGGGGGATATTTTCCCGGGCCGCCAGCACCGCCAGGCCATGTTCCCCAACCGGCCCGGAGACCAGGATTTCGTCCCCGGGACGAATGCGGGAGGGATGCGGAGGTGGTTCCAGGACTATTTTTCCGATCCCGGTGGTGTGTATAAAGATCCGGTCGGCCTTCCCCCGGGGCACCACCTTGGTGTCGCCACAGACGATGCGCACGCCGATCTCCCGGGCGGCTTCGGCCATGGATCCTACCACCCTCCGCAAATCGTCCACCGGGAGGCCTTCCTCCAGGATGAGACCACAGGAAAGATAGAGGGGCTCGGCCCCGGCCATGGCCAGATCGTTCACCGTGCCGTGTACGGCCAGAGAGCCGATGTTTCCGCCGGGAAAAAAGATGGGATCCACCACGAAGCCATCGGTGGTAAAGGCCAGGGAGGAGGCGTTTAATTCCAGAAGGGCCGCGTCGAGCAAATAATCTTCCTGCCCGAAGGCCGGAAGGATTATTTCCCGCAACAGACGGTGGGTGGCCCGGCCCCCGCTTCCATGGTCGAGAA